>JAEWSV010000087.1 GCA_023398155.1 Spirochaetota bacterium | reverse complement strand
CCCTCCGCCCCTTCGCCGTCCACCGTCGTGACGGTGAGCGTCGCGTCGGCAGAATCATTGTAGGTTGGGGTGATCTCGGCGGCTCCGCTCTCGTTTTCATCGCCTGGTTTATCGACCTTCTTGAGTCTCCCCAGGGCGTCATACACATAGGCGGTCGTGAATCCCCGGCCGTCGGTCTCGGCGATCTTCTCCCCAGAGTTCGTGTGGAACACCGTGGACGACTCGATGCTCAAGATCGTCCCGTCTGCCTGGAGGACGTCCGTTTCGGTGCGCGTGACTTTTCGATGTTCGTATTTTACACCGGCCTCGTCCTTCTCCTCTTTCCCGTACGTGAAATCGGTCACGTGGCCCCCGGGAGAGGTGATCGTTTTTATCTCCTTCTCAACGGCATCATACGTGTAATCCGTGCGCCGCCACGCCCCGTCGCGGTAACGTGCGCTCTCGGTGAGGCGGCCCGTGCCGTCGTAGGCCGCATATTCGTACCGGGCCGGACTTGTTCCGCTGCTCGTCTCCTTCCTCCTGAAAAGGAGGTTGTGCGTGTCGGCGGGTACAGCGCTCCGCGCGGAGGCGCCCAACGGCCAACCGGCGAAATCCGCCGAGGGCGAGGCCGGACAATTCAGGTACTCCGATATCGTCGTCCGCGTGACGACTGCCGCGCCGCTCGTCGTGGCCGTCATCGTGGTCGTTTCCGTTACCACGTTACCCCAGACGTCGTATGCGTAGTCGCGCGTCTTCTTGAGCGTATCGGACCGGCTATCTACGATCTGTTTCACGCGCAGCCAGTCCGCATCGTAGGCGTAGCTCGTCGTCTCCAGCGTCCCTTCGCCATTGAGCCCGAGAACCCGCTTCGTCGTGAGATATGGCGTGTGCTCCGTCACCTTGGAAGCGAGATTCGGATCGTCTTCGTCGATCTCGGGCGAGATCCGCTTGTACTTCTTCATCACAGAATCGTACGCGTAGGTCGTCCGCGTACGACCATCGTCGACGACCGTTTTGATGTTGGAACTCTGCCCCTCGCCGCGGAACGCGAAGTCGTAGGCGAAGGTCGTTGTCCGTATCGGCGGTGGGCTAAAGGTGAACGTTCCATTCGACTCGGTGATCGTCGGATTGCTATCGAATATCTTCAAGGAAGCGGCGGTGATGCGATTGTCGATGATGAACGACTGACTCTCCGTGGAGGCTTTCAACTTGCCGAGGATGGACTTGCTATCCTCGGTCAGGGCGACGCTCTCAATGCGGTAATCGACGTCGAAAAACCCGATCCCCGGACCGAAGGCCGACTCCATCAGGGCGACATACTCGAGCGAGCTCTTGCCTTGGAGCGTAATCGTGTCCTTCCCGAGGATCTTACCCGCGGTTTCCGTGCCTTTCATCTCGTACGTTTCAAGCAGGGTATCGGCGCTCACCGTCGCGGAGACGCCGCCGGAAGTCAGGTACCGCGGAGAACTCATCGTATAGGTGAAGTTCCGTCCGCCGAGATCGCTCGCTTTGGAAAGGGTCAGGCGATCGCCGCGCGTATATTCGATGGCCCGGGGGAACGGATCTTCGGCGCCGGCGATCTTTATCGTGGAGATGTAGGGCGTTCCGAAACCGTCCTCACTGCCGTCACCGTTTCGATATGAGAACGTGAGTACGCGATTGCGCGCGTCGGTAATAGTTTGGATCCTGCACTGATCATCATACGCGACAGAGATCTTGGAATGCCCGCTTGGGTCGGCGATCTCGGTTAATCGGCCTGTCTTGTCGAAGAGATACGTCGTACCGTCCTTCTCCACGAGTTTCCAACCGGAAAGGCGCCAATCGACTTGCGTACCGTAGAGGAAGACGAATTCCTCATGCCGTCGCTGGTTGACGTAGAGGGTGAGATCCTTGTCCTCGTGGAGTTCCAGCTTGAGCGTGCGGTCATCGCCGGTACCGGACGACGAGACGAACTTCATGTGCGAGGTTATCGAGTACTCGCCGCCGCCGGGCGCGCGGAGGATGTAGTCGCCACTCGACCGTCGTATGTAGGGGAGGTCGAGCCTCCAACCGAGCCCCATGGAGTACGCGTAGTCTCCGTCCGCGATGCGGATCTTCCTAATCCGGTCGCGCACGTTCCGGTCGGACTTCGTGAGGGCGTCGCTCTTGATCCGGTCAAAGAGCGCATCGTAATCGGCAGCGGTGGGCGTCCTACCCGTTAATCCTCCTCCGACCGTCGCCAAGCTCGAGAGATAACGCGCGTCGCGGCGCGCGGTGCCCGAGTCGTAGACGCGGCGGAGGACGAAGTCGAAGCCGTTCGGGCCCGGCAGCGTCAGTTCCGTCATCGCCGTGGAGACGCCGCCGCCCTGCGGGGAGACGCTCAGCTTCTCGTGCTTGACCTTCGTCGCGGAGGGCGAATACGGGGATTCGCGCAGTTCCTGGGGCGAAAGGTCGTCCGCGGCCGTAGCCTGGACGCTGAACGACGTGAAGTGGTCCGTGGAGAAGAAGATCGTGTGCGCCTCGGCATCGATCGCCGCGTTCGGCATCCGGAACCAGGCGCCCCACTGCGTGTCGTAGTAGAAGACGCCGAGGAAGTCTTCCGCCCCTTCCGTCGGCAGGAGGGCAGGATCGTAGGATATCTGGACGAGGACTTCCTTATCGAAGGCGACGTCGTTCACCACGGTATCCACGCCGTCGACCGTCTTGATCGCGGCGAAGTCGTAGATGGGCCCGATGACGGGGTTCGCGGCCTCTTCCCGCATCGCGGGGGATTCGACCTCGAAGACGGCGAACTTGGACACTTCGGCGGACAGCGCATGGGGCGGGATCAGGAGGTTCACGTCATCGTACCGAACGACGCTGCCCGCTTCCTGCGTGTACTCGGTCGCGGCGACGCCGCACCGCGCGGCGACCTCGTGGGCGGGACCCACGTTCAGCGCCCGGTCGACGGCGGCCACGGAGTACGCGTATGTCTCTCCGGGGATCGCGCTCGCGTCGACGCAGGTCGTTTCCGACACCGAGAGGTCGCCCCCGTCGAAGGCGGGAGTCCGCGTCACCCGGTAGCTCCGCGTGTCCTCGGTCGGGCTCGACCACTCCAGACGGATGAAGTCCTTGCCCGGCGTCGCCTCCAGCGAAGGCGGTTCTCCCGGAGGCGTCGTATCGATGAAGACCAGCGTCGAGGAAAGCCGGGTGTTCCCCGCCCTATCGACCGCGCGCACGAAGATGTCGCGTTCGCCGTCGCCCAGGACCTGAAGACGGTACGGGCTCTGCACTTCCGTCCAAGTCTCGCCGTCCTGGCAGACCTCGTAGCGGGCAATACCGCTCGGTCCGTCGGCCGCGGAGAAGCTGATCACCGGCCGCGCGTCGCTCGTCCAATCCGCGGGGGCCGCGGTGACGGTGAACGGCTCGGGCTGGGTGAGGTCGACGGTGAAGCTCACCGTGATCGTCCCGCTCGCGTTGCCCGCCGCGTCGATCGCGGCTACGGTCGCGCGCCGCGACCCCTCGGCGTAGGGGAGAGTCACGGAGAACGAGGTCGCTTCGTGATCGATGGCGACGCCGTTCACGAATAAGTACGTCGGCCCCGCGTCCTCCACCGTGCCCGCGACGACCACGGCTCCGGAAGGAAGAGCGGTTCCGTCGGCGGGGTTGAGAACCCGGACGACGGGCCGAGCGCCGTCTCGGTGCACGACCGCGGTCGTGGTCTGCCGCCTGCCGAGTTCGTCCACGGCGACGACTTCGATCCGATTCATCCCTTCGCCGAGCGCGATCGGGCCGCTCGCGAACTCGTTGCCCTTCACCGCCCACGTCGTTCCCGCGACGGTCACCGTCGGCGTTCCCGCGCCGAGGACGCGGCCCTTCACGGAAACGGAAGCCTCCCTCGTGTAGGCGCCGAGCTCGGGGCGGGCCACGGAGAGCTCGAGCGGCGAACTCGCCTTCACCACCCTGCGGTAGGCCACGGCGACTGGCCTCCCCGTCCGCCGGTTCACGGCTTCCACGGCCACCGTGTTGAGGCCACCTTCAAGTTGGACCGTCGCCGTGAAGCGCCTACCGCTCATCCGCGCGGGCGTCCCGTTCACGCGGATCTCCGCCTGATGCAGGCGGCAGGAGCCGCTCACCGTCCAGGAGGAAGCGGCATAGTAGATATCGTCCTCTTGATCCAGCTCGATGCCTTCCGTGTCGCCGACGAAGACCGTAGCCGAAGCGCGCCCGGTACGGCCGCGCGCATCGGTCGCCGTCGCCTCTATCGTCACGAGGCCGTCCTCGCTCTCGCCGAAGAGGCTCGGCGTGGCCCAGAAATAGTGCCCGGTGGTCGGCACGCGCCGGCCGTTCACCGACACCCGAGAAGCCGGATTGTCCACGAAGCCGATGAAGTAGTCCCCGTGCGGGAGACGCGGCAGTCCGCCGCGCAGCGACTGCGGCGAGAGGAGCGTCACGACCGGCGCGCGATCCAGGGTGCGGCTCCCCGAGACGCGGAGCTCGGCGATCCGAGAACCCGCGGGTTTTACCTTGATTCTATCGGTCTCCGCTTTAGTCTCGTAGACGCCGCGGATCCCTTCCCTGCGGGTGAGCGGCACCTGCTTCCAGCCGCGCCGGTCCGGCACGAAGAGTTCCGGGAACTGGCCGTTCACGGAGTACGCTTCCACCGCGCGGAGTTCGGCTTCCCCGTCCAGGGCGTAAACCGTCTCCTCTGCCAGCCCGCTATCGGTCAGGAAATGGCCGTCGAGGGCGCCGTCGCTAAGCGCGAAGGATACCGGCTCCCGGCCGCGCTCCGTGCGCAGCCGGCCAAAACGGAGCTCGTCCGGACTCGTCCTCGGCACGATGCGGAGGAAATTCGTCCCTTCCCAAATTTCCTGCGGCCCGACGGCTAGGGCGTAGAGGGCCGTCCCCTCCATGGTCGACCGGAGGGCGAGCGTACGCCGCGTGCCGTTGAGATCGATCGCGAGATCACCCGCCGTCTCCGCGGCCATCCCAATCTCGAGCGTGAGGCCGCCGGCCGATCGGTCGACCTCGAAACAATAGTCGAGGGGAGCGGAGAACGCGAGCGGCCCCGCGCTCCCGATGGCCGCGTACGCGTCGCCGGCCGGGCCCCCGCGGCCCCGGATCTCCACTTCGCCGATGCCCGCCGCCTGGCCGCGCCGCCCGCCGTGGACGACGCGCACCGCGTCCGCCTCCTTTCCGCCGCCGTCGAATTCGTACCAACCCGCGGAGCTCCGTTCCCCGATCCTCCCGAGCCGCTTCCAGGCCGAGCCCGCGAGCGAGGTCTCGATCTCGACGTCCCCGTCCAGATCATCCGATACGTACACGCGGACCGAATCGAGAATCCTTGAAAAGCCGAGCCGCGCGATGACTTCGCATTGGTCCGGCCGCCACCATCCGCGCGCGCGCCGCTCGTGCCACTTCCGGAAACGCTCATCGACAGAGCGCGGAATCGACTCGAATACACTCGCCCGCGACGAACGCCACTCGGTCCGCGGATTCCCGTCGAAGAGGTAGGCTTCCGGGTAGTAGGCGCTCGTGGACTCGCTCGCCTCGATCGATTCGGGCTCGATGAGGCGGGACGCCTCATCCGCCCGTTCGCCGATGACGCGGACTTCCCGGATCGCCGAACCGCCGCCGGCGCTTTGCGCGAGCTCGATGACGATGGCCTTCGCGACGGCCCGTTCGTACGAGAGGTCCAGGCTCACCGTGAGCGGAAGCGAGGAGACGAAGCCGCCCGCGAAGGGCCGCTTCATCCCGTCCACGTCGAGGTAGGAGATCGCCAATGAGGCGCCCTCCGCGAGCCGTCCGTCCAACTCCAGGCCGTACACGAGGATGCCGGAAGACGGCCGCAGCTCCAGCCGGCCGCTCTCCGCTGCGGGATCGAGGCTCCAGGAGGTTCCCGCGTCCCCGTCGATCGCGTATACGGGGGGCGCGACGGGAGAAGTGGTCGCGGACGCGACGGCTTCCTCGATAGGGAGAACGCGGATCTCGGCGGCGACGGCGGGGAGCCACGCCAAAAGCCCGAACGCTATGATCGATACGATCGCGATAGCCTTTTTCATGGTTCCTATTCCTCGCTATTCCCGGAGTTCCCGGCCAGGCCGTTCAGGGCCCGGACGTCCAGAACGGTCTTCTCTTCGTCGTAATAGTCGTGGGCATTGCCGCCGAAACGGCTCCCGCGCACGACGACCCGCGCCCCCGCATCTTCCTTGACGCCGTACCGCTCGTTCCTCCTGAAGAAGCAGGAGTCGATGAGGAGCGATGCGCTGTGGGCGTGGAGGCCGATGCGGTTGTCGAGGAAGGAGGTGCCGACTAAGGTCGCGGAGCTGCCCGCCATGGCGGCGAGGCCCCGCTCCGCCTGGGCGATCGTCGAGCCCGAAAGATCGGCGCGGCCTGAGAGCAGGATTCCCTTCCAATAGAAGCCCGGGAAGCGCGTCTGGAAGCGGACGTTCGGGGCGTTGAGCGTTCCATCCACGATGAGGGCAGCCGCGTACGTTTCCGCCGATTCCCCGCCGACCGACACGACAGTTCCCGGCGCGACGGTAAGCGTGAGTCCCGCGCCGACGGTAACGTCACCGTCCAGGATCCGCGAGAGCGACCAATGTTCGTCGGCGTAGAGCGGACCGCTCCGCGTGTTCTCCACGACGACGCGCGCCGAGGCCGTCGCCGACTTCCCGAGCGCGTCGGTGACGGTGAGCGTCACTTCGTATTCGCTCCGCTCCGCCTTCTCCGTGGAGTGGTAGTATCGATGGACCATCGAGCGGTTCGCGGCAGTCTCCGGTCCGGTCCCGTCGCCGAAGTCCCACCGGAACGCGAGCGGCTCGTCCCCGTCGGGATCGACGACCTGAGCGGTGAGGCCGTGCGGCTTGCCGGGCGTGGTCGAGGAATCTTCCAGTACGATCGTCGGCGCCGCGTTCACGCGGATCCGCTGCCGCTTCCGGCCGCCGCCCAGGTTGCCGCGGTTACCGGCCGGGTCCGCGAGCTCCGCGTCGAGCCAGTAGGTTCCCGCAACGGCGTCCGTAAAGGCATAGGCGTGCGGCCCCGCATCGAGCGTCAGCTCCGATTCCTCCACGCTGCCGTCGGGACAGGTCATCGCGAACGAGACGGTCGCCGCCTCGCTTAAGGTGTAAGAGACGTTCCGCGGCGGAGCGTTGAAGGCGATCTCGCCCGCTTCCGCTTCAAAACCGATCGTCGGCGCTATCGTGTCCACGGTGACCGGCCCCGCCCGTACATTCGCCGACCAGTCCCCCGCGCCGTTCCGGGCCCCCACGAGGACCGAATAGGACGCGGCCTCCGCGAGCGCGAGGCCTTCGGCCGCGTAGGCGGCCACGGACAGGCTCCCCGGCGCGCGCTCCGCGGCCACAGTCCGCCATTGGATCGACCCGTCCGCGCCTTCGATGCCGACCCTGAACGCGGTGAACCCGCTCTCGGCGTCGATCGAACTGAACGTAATTCCTTCTATCGAAGTCGCGCTCCGGCTGTAGCGGGGGATCGTCACCGCGGGCGGAGCGGGCGGCGTCTTGTCGATGAGGATGGCGCCGCTCGAGGCGGCTCCCGTCCACGCACCGGCGCCGCTGCGCGCCCGAACGCGCACATAGAGGAAAGAGCCGTCGCGCACCGGACCATTGAGCGCGTCGAACGCGATCGTCGCGTCGAGCGCGCCGCCGGCCGCCGCGCCGACCCACCCGAGCGTGTACGCGTAGGGATCCGTCGTCGTCCCGACGCTGTACTGCCATTCGCGTATACCCGATTCCGCGTCCGCGGCTTCGGCGTAGACCGCCACGGAACTTGAAGCGTAGACCGGGAACCGCGTCGTCGTCAGCGCGGGCGGCGTCCGATCCATCACGATCGGCTCGCTCATGCCCCAGGCCGCGCTCGCCCTGCCGCTCTTCGCGTACGCCTTCACGTAGAGCCGGTAGCTGCCGTCCGCGAGGCCGGAAAGGGGAAGCTCGTAGTAGGCCTCGCTCCCCACCGATTTCCACGCGGCCGAAGCGGGATTCGTCCCCGCCTTCACCAATGCGACCGAGAAATGGTCGATGGGAGAAGCTGCCGTATAGTCCCAGTCGAAGCGCGCCGCCGCGGCATCGACGGCACCGCGGACCGCGCCGATCGCGGGATTCGTCCCGTCGTAGACGACGCCGCCGGAATAGCCGTATTCAGCGAGTCCCGCCTCGTTCAGGCACTCCGCGCGGAACATCGTGATCTTCCCTTCCGCGATCGGGGCCTGTCCGCCGAACGCGAAGTAGGGCTCCGCGGAGACGTAGGGCGTGGAGCCCTCCCGTTTTTTCCAGGTCTTGAGCGCCGCGTCCAGGTCCCCTGCCTCGGCCGTATAGCTCATGCCGGTGAGGTCCTCCACGGCGTCCACGTACAAGCGGACGTTTTCTTTGGTCGCCGTATATTGGACGTCGTCCGCGCCGTCGCCGACGAGGAGCAGGACCTTCGCGACGTTGGGCGCCGTGTCGTCGCACACGATGCCGTCGCTCGTTCCCACGCTCGAAAGGCCCGCTCCGTTGGTCGCGCGGACCACGAAGTAAACGACGTCCCGATGCGCCCGCGGCGCTTCCGCCGCCCCCGCGACGGCGCTCGTCCCGCCCTCCGCGTCGTGCCATACGACCGAGGCGAGGTTCCGCGGCGTCTTCGTCACGCCCCACTCGTATTTGACCGTGCCGCTCTCGGCGTCGGCCTCCGTCCATCTCCAATCGGCCGCCAAGTCCTGGGCGGTATTCACCGCCTCGCCCTGGTCCATGACCACCGGCACCGGCGGCGGCGTATCGTCGATCTTGATCGGACGGCTCCGGAGCTCGCTCGTCTCCCCCGCCCCGTTCGTCGCCCGCAGGCGCAGGTAGACGCGATCGCCGCCGCGGAGCGCGTCGGCTCCGCTGCCCGTCCGCAAGTTCAGGGAATACCCTTCCATGCTCGCGCTCGCCGGCAGATCCGCCCAGGCGGCCGCGACTTCCACGCCGCCCGTTCCGTCGACCCGCTCCACCCGCGCCTCGATCCGCGCGATGCCGGATTCGTCGTCCGCAGCCTTCCAGCCCAGCTTCAGGCCGGAGGAGGCGCAGGCGACCGGGACCCGGAGTCCCGACTCCGCGTCGAAGAGGGGCGCGGTCCCGTCCGCGAGCGCGCCCGCGCTCCTCCCGATCGCCGACGTACCGCCGCCTTCGAACACGGCCTGGGCCTCGATCGCGTAGGTGAACCCGCTCTCCAAGGAGATGTCGAGATACGCTTCCTGCTTTTCCGTTTCGAGCCACGGGCTCGTTCGGCCCTTCGAGTCCACCGACCGGTAGCGGTAGGCGGTCACCGCCTCGCTCCCGTAGTAGGTCCAGCGACCCCAGAGCGGTTCTTTGGCGGACACGTAGGGGCCGCGATCCAGCACGACCATCCCCGAAGGAGTGGCCACGCTGAAGGCCGACGCCGCTACGGCTTCGTTTCCCAATCCCGCGTTGTTTTCCGCGCGGATTCGGATCTTGTACGTCCCCGCCGCATCCGCGGGCAGCGGCAGGACGAAGGCGGCGGAAGCAGCCTGTTTCCACAGCCACCCGTCCGCGTTGCCCGCGATCCTGCGGCTCAGGAGAGCGG
>JAEWSV010000081.1 GCA_023398155.1 Spirochaetota bacterium | reverse complement strand
GAACGAGCTCGCTGCGGGAGAGGTCGGCTATATCATCGCGGGCATCAAGACCGTGAGCGACGTCCGCGTCGGCGACACGATCACCGACGCCGATCGGCCTTGCGCGGAAGCCCTGCCCGGTTTCCGCGAGATCAAGCCGGTCGTGTTCTCCTCGATATATCCGGTGGACACGAACGATTACGACGAACTCAAGGCGAGCCTAGAGAAACTCAAACTCAACGACGCCTCGCTCGTGTACGAGAAGGATTCATCAGTCGCGCTCGGTTTCGGCTTCCGCTGCGGATTCCTCGGTCTCCTGCATCTGGAGGTCGTGCAGGAGCGGTTGGAGCGCGAGTTCAACCAATCCATCATCTTCACCGCTCCGTCCGTCAAATACCGCGTCCAGCTCCGCAACGGAGAGTGGATCTTCGTGGACAATCCGATGGAGTATCCCGACGAGGGAAAGATCGAGGACGCAGAAGAACCGTACATCCGCGCAGCGGTCATAACGCCGACGACGTACCTCGGCTCGATCATGACGCTCTGCCTGGAAAAGCGCGGAGTCCAGACCTCTATGACGTATTTGGACGAGAAACGCGTGGAGATCGTCTACGATATGCCGCTCTCGGAAGTCCTCTTCGACTTCTACGATCGTCTCAAGAGCATCAGCCGGGGCTACGCTTCCTTCGACTACGACGTTACCGGTTATAAGAAGACCGAACTCGCGAAACTCGATATCCTGCTCAACGGAAAGAGCGTTGACGCCCTTTCGCAACTCGTGTTCCGCGGCAATGCCTACGAGCGGGCCCGCCAGGTCTGCGAACGCCTCCGCGAGGAGATCACCCGCCAGCAATTCAAGATCGCCATACAGGGCGCGATCGGCAGCCAGGTCATCGCCCGCGAGACGGTCAATCCGGTCCGCAAGGACGTCTTGGCCAAGTGCTACGGCGGCGACATCTCACGCAAACGAAAACTCCTGGAGAAGCAGAAGGAAGGCAAGAAGCGCATGAAGATGGTCGGCGACGTGGAATTGCCGCAGAGCGCCTTCCTCGCTGTCCTCAAGTCGAAGGAAGAATAGGCGCTAGCTCTTGCCGGGCCAGAGTGAAGGCCTTGGCGAAGGGCTCGATTTCGGCCCGCACCCGTTTCAGGAAAGAGAGGTCCTCGAGAGGCGGCCGATCTCCGTCCGCTCCCGCGCATTCGGGAAAATGCGCCCACAGGTAGTCGCATTCGTCCAATAACCGATCCAGCTCCGCCCTCTCGACCGCGTCCGCGCCGGATAGGGCGATCCTGATGCGGCCGAGGCGTTCCAGTTCGGCGTCGATGAAAGCGAGCGTCGCTGACGTACGGTCAACCTCCGTACCCGCGCGGCTTCCGGACCGTCCCGGCGCGGTTTCGGTCGCCGCCTCTTCGGTACCCCCGGCTTCGGCTAGGAACGCGATCGCCGCATCGGCATCCAACCTCGGGACGTCCAGTTCGAGGCCCGTTGTCCCCGCGTCCACGACGCGCTCCGAGGCGGCGAACTCCCGCACGAAGAGGTCCCGGTATCCGCGGAGGACCGGATCGCAGCGGACGAGGCTGCCGTCTTTGGCCGCGACGACAACGACGTGGCGGCGGAACGCAGGCGCGGGATCGATGAGGCCGGAAAGCCTGGTCGACCGCCGGAGACGCTCATCCCTGGATGGCGTGGATCGGGCATGGTACGCGTCCAGGAGATAGGCGAAGTCAAGACCGGCGACCACGACCGGCCCGCTCGAAAGATGCAAGGCTACCTCGATCGCGGTCAGGCCGACGGAGCCGAGCGGCGGGAGTTCCGGCGGCAGGAGAGAAGCCTCTTCCAGTCGATCCAGGAAGCGCAGCTGCGACCACCGCGTAGAAAAAAGCTCGGTTACTCCGCTGGCCGCCGCCGTACCCGGATGGGCGGACAGGTCCATGGCGAGCGGGATGCCCGCGCGTGATACGCCCACGAAATCGCGGAGATTCCAATGCTGGGCTTCCAAAGCGACGACGAGGTCGGGCAGGATCGAGCGGGCGAGGAGGGCGGTGAGGGCGGTATCCACGCATAATAGACGGAAAGGACGCTCGTCCGGGAGACGGAAGGCGCTCCGCTCGATGCGGTCCGCGAGGGCATCCATGGAAGGCCCGGCTCCCAGGACGAGGACCGGCCGCGTTCCGTACTCCTTTGCTCCAAGGTGGGCGGCGCGCGGCAAGAGGGCGAGATTGCGAACCGCGTTGAGCGCGTATCGCCGGCCGAGGCGCACGAGCGTCATAGCGTTCGCCCAATGCACGGCTATGTCGGCGGAAAGCGCCTTGACGATCGCCTCGTACTCGCGCTCGGCGAGCGCCCAGCCGCCCGACAGCCGTACGACCTCCACGCGCCGGAAAGCGCGCGAACCCCACCGTGACCGCGCGAAGGCGCAGATCGCCGCGGGATCGTCGGAACGTACGAAGGCGCATCTCCGGGAGTCCACGAGGGACTTCGGAAACTTATCGAGTGACGCGGCCATGAGCATCTCGTCGCGCTCGACGCAGAGTACCGCCGAATCGGCGCTTATCCGGCCCAGGAGCGACTCCAGTCCATATCCGAAAACGGGGGAGGGACAGAAGTACAGCGTCTTGCCGAGCAGACCCGCCCCGCGGACGACCCGCTCCGCTTGCTCGATGGGATCGAAGACTGATGGGAGGGTCTTGCCGAGGTAGGAAAGCGAAAAGCCCCGGCGCGCTTCAAGCAGCCGGGGCCCGTTGTCGATCATTGCTCTTTCGGAAGGAAAGTCTTTATGAAGGTCGGGTAGAACTCGTCCTTGAGCTTATCGCTCGAAAGGATCTGGTCATGCATGCGGCGCTCCGCGTACTGGCCGACCACGTAGGGGTAATAGAAGTCGATCACCGCGGTGGAGGACTCCTCGGCGGTACGCTCTTCGACGACGCGGAGCACGATCACGTTGTCGCCGACTACGAGCGCCGGAGTCAGATCGGCTACGGGCGCCGAATACGCCGCTTCGAGGAACGATTCATTGGCCGAGGCCCCGGCGAGCTCAGGAATCTCGAATGACGCGATGGACCGATAGAGCTCGATATCGCCGTAATTGAGCGGCACCGGACCGAAGGACTTCTTCTGGATTCCGCTGTTCCGTACGGCCGCGTCGAAACTTCCGGCCTTGGCCTCCGCGATGAAGGCGTTCGCCTCGGCGATGAGCCAGTCTTCTATGCGGCCGCGTTCGAAATCGACGATATAGCCGCGCACCTTGTCGAGGGTGGCCGAATCGGTGAAGTCCGCGTCGCGGGCAGCTTCTTCGCAGCGGAAGAAGGCCCATCCGGCGGGAACCTTGACGACGCCGCTGAGCTCGCCCGCCTTGAGCGAGAGCACGGTCGAGCGCGACGTTTCTTCGGTGATTTCCGTCGTCAGTTCGAAGGCGTGGCGCGTGCCCATGTCTCCGCCCTTGTCGGCGAGTTCATCCTTTGAATGGGTCTTGGCCGCGTCCTCAAAGCTCGTCCCGCCGTCCTTCACGGAGGCGAGGACCTTCTTGGCGTCGGCTTCGCTCGAGCTGATCGTGATCTTGGAAAGATGGACCAGGCGGAAAAGGTCGCTCTTCTCGGAGGCGTAGGCGGCGACCTCGGAAGCGGGGTAGCTGGAAAGCGGGAAGGAGACCATCTCGAAGCTGCGTTCCGGAGACGCGAGCGTTTTCATGAACTCCTTTTCCTTGGACGGAACGCGGAGGTCGATGGTGTCGGCGACGTAGCGCGACATGGCGTAGTTGGCCTTGAGGGACTCTCGGAGGGCGAGGCGTTCCGCGTCGGACATGGCTCGGTATTTGGCGGCGGAGAATCGGCCGTTCTCTTGGAAGGCGGGATGCTCGGCCATGAGCCGGTCGATGACGGCGGCGGGCACGACGAATCCGGCATTCTTCATTTCCTGGAGAGCGGCGACGTGGATAACGGTACTCTCGAAGGCCGCTCTCCAAATTTGGAAGGCGGCGAACTGGAGATTCTGATCCTGTCCCGAGGCCCGGAATTGCTGGTTGAAATAGTCGCGTTGCTCCGAGAAGTAGTTCCCCTGGACGTACTCGATGGGAATTCCATCGTAGGTACCGAAGGAGAGCTTGCCACTCTCGGCCGCTGACGGCGCCGCGGCGGGGACGAATACGAAGGCGACGATCGTGAAGAGAAGGATGAGGACCGTTCCGACGAAGAGGAAAGGATGCGCGTGGAAACGAGTGGAAAGATCGGCCATCGCGGAATTACCGCGTTCCCCGGCCGGCTTTTTTTCCTTGGCTGCCATAGGTTTATGTACCTCACTGCGTGCGTGACGCGGACGGAATTGCGACGGCGTCCCGGGGACCCCGACGGGTTCAAACCATACCATGCGTCGACGGAGGCGTCAATATCGCCGTCTTTTTCCGGAACGGAGGCGCTTGACACAAATCGGCCCCTTATGTATAGTCACCCTCGTAACGGGGGCGTAGCGAAGCTGGTTATCGCGCTGGCCTGTCAAGCCGGAGATCGCGGGTTCGAGCCCCGTCGCTCCCGTCTAGCCCGTCAGCGAGGACGGGCGTTTTTTTTCCATCGGGCTGTAGCGCAGGGGCTAGCGCGCTTGGTTCGGGACCAAGATGTCGGAGGTTCAAATCCTCTCAGCCCGATCTTTGGTCGAGGGCCGCGTCAGTAGACGCGGCCCTTTTCATTTAACGCAAGGAGGGCGCCGCTCCGCGGCGTCCTCTCAGCCCGACCGACTACAGGATTGCGGGCTGAGAGGATTTGAACCGGAGCGCCGTCCCCTGGAGCGCGCGATTCGATGAGCGCGCGGAGGGGGCGCGGTACAGGATGTACCGCGAGGCGCGGAGGCGGCTGGAAGGAGCGCGTAGGAGCGCGCGACTGGAAGCCAAATCCTCTCTAGGGCGATCTTTGGTCGCCCTCCGCGTCAGTAGACTCAGGCCCTTTTCATTTGCCGCAAGGAGGGCGCCGCTCCGCGG
>JAEWSV010000047.1 GCA_023398155.1 Spirochaetota bacterium | reverse complement strand
TGTCCTTGTGCACGTTGGCCATCTCGGGGCTCAGGGTTTGGTCGATGAAGTTCTGGAGGTACGAGGCGTCCTTGATCTGCTCCATGGCGGCCTTGAGCAGCGGCTCCTCGGTCTCGATGCCGATCATGGCGCCCAGCGAGCCGCCGGCGACCAATTCCTTCTGGAATTGCGCGTCGGAAGAGAGGAAGCCGACGAGCTTGGCGGCCATGGCCTTGTTCTTGCTGGAGGCCGAGACCGAGAACGCGTTCTCGCCGGAGAGGAGGTCGGTCGCCTTACCCTTCCCGCCTTCGATCGCGGGATAGAGGGCCACGCCGAGCTTCTTGGCGTAGAAATCCGGATTCTCGGACTTGCACGCGGGCATGAAACCGCTCGTCTGCAGGATCATGGCGCACTGTTCGGTGTAGAACATCATGCGCGACCCGCCCGTATCGTAGTTGATGCCGTTGACGCCCGCGGGGAAGTAGCCCTTGGCCACGAGGTCCTGGAGCATCTCTCCGGCCTTGATGAAAACCGGATCGGTGAACTTCACCTTCTTGTCGATCGCCTGCTGGAAAATGTCCGGCCCGCCGAGGCGCATGGACAGGAGCACGAAGTGCTGGGCTCCGGGCCACTTGCTCTTGTTGCCGAGGGCGAAGGGGATGACCCCGTTCGCCTTGAGCGTCTTGCAGACGTCGAGGAGCTCGGAGTAGGTCGCCGGCGGCTTCAGGCCGAATTTATCGAAGATCGCCTTGTTGTAGTACAGGATGGTCGACGAGTTCAGGTAGGGCGAGCCGTATACCTTACCGTCGAACTTGTTGAAGGCCAGGGCCGCGGGATTCACCTTGTCCTGCCAAGCCTTCGATTCGGCCGTGATGTCCGCGACGAGGCCCGCGTCCACGAAGGACTTGAGCCAGCCGCCGCCCCAGGAATGGAAAACGTCGGGGAATTCCCCGCCGCTCACGGTCTTGAGCTTCGTCTTATAGGGATCGTTCTCGTAGACGGAGACGACGACCGTGACTCCGGGGTTCGCCGCTTCGAAGCGGCGCGCCGCGTTCTCGATCGGCGTCTTCCGCGTCACCTGGGTATGGATGTGCCACAGGTTGAGCGTGACGGGTTCTTGGGCGGCAGCCGGCGCCTCCGCCTGCTGTCCTCCCGCGAAAACCGCCGCCGCGCAGAGCGAGAAAATGAGCGTAATACCGAGCCGTTTGGTAGCGTTCATGATTCCTCCTTTCGATACTCATTGTTAGTTGTCCTACATATTATATGGCCGCTTTTTTTACCGCGCTCGTCAATTATTGCCGCGAACCGCTCAAATATTGCTCTGCTTCGTCTTCAGCGCGCCGGATCGGTAGCGGGAGGGCGACACGCCGATGAACGTCCTGAAGAGGCGATTGAAGGTTTGCAGGCTGGAGAATCCGCTCCGGTACGCTATTTCCGTGATGGGTAGGTCCGACTCGCTCAGGAGGTCCTCGGCCCGGCTGATGCGGACGCGCGACAAGTAAACATGGAAGGTTTGACCGGTCTGGGATCTGAAGAATCGGGAAAAGTAGTATTTGCTCAAGTGCACGGCCGCGGCCGCGGCCTCAAGCGATATCGGATTCGCGTAGTTCCCGTGCACGTAGGAGAAAATGCGCTCCAGGGCTTCGTTCCTCAGCGTCCGCGCGCGCCGTTCGCTCTCGGGAACGAGGCGGCCGGGAACCTTGCGGAGGAGGAGCAACGCGAGATCGTAGAGCCGCGCCTTCACCGCCAGGCGGTAGCCCTCCTGTTTCAGCTCGAACTCCTCCCGGAGTTCCAGGATGATCGATTCGAGCCGGGCGTGGATATCCCCATCCGCGTCATCGGTGACTATCGTCTTCCGCTCGAAGACCAACTTCTGGAAGGCCCGATCGCGCAAGTCCACGAGGGACTGGTCGAGGAGCTCCATACCGAATTGGGTCATGACGAGCCGGGTGTCGGCCGCGGAAGCGGAGTACCCGTGGACCGCTCCGGAATTGATGAAGACGATGTCGCCCTGTTCAGCCCCGTAGTCCCGGCCTTCCACCGAAACGACCATGCGGCCGCTCTTGACGTAGGCGATCTCCACGAGCTCGTGCCAGTGGAGCGTGAAGCCGCGCATGGACGTTTCCCAGACGCGGCAGGGAAAGGCGGGATCGAGTTTCTCTCTCTGGCGCCAGGGTTTTCCTTCCATGTTCTATCTTTTAGGGGGTCTCTCCGCCCGTGACTGCCGAATCCTCGTTGGCGAGGAGGCCCGCGAGGTTCGCGCCTTTGCCCGCTATGCCGAGTTTCCTGCGCAGGTTATGCCGGTGCCGTTCCACGGTGGCTAACGCGATGCCGAGCAGTTCGGCTATTTCCTTGCTGGTCCTACCGTTGCGGACCTGGACGGCGATCTCGCGCTCGCGCGGGCTGAGCGCGGTGTCGGCGGCGGGGTCGGGACCGAACGAAGAGATATCCCGGCCCAGTTCATCCACGAGCAGGTTCAGGTACTCGGCTCGGCGCACCTCGGCCAGGGAGACGTCCCGCGCCCGCTCGGCCAGGGGGAGTATTTCCGCGGCGAGCCGCTCGCGGAAAGCCCGCAACGAACGCCGGCGCTCTTCCTCGATCGCGGACAGCACCTCCCTGAGCGCGATGTTCTTCGCCGAGAGATCCTCCGAGGCCGCCCTGAGTTCGGCGAAGAGGCTGGAGGTGCGGAGCATGGATGAGGCCACGACGAGGACCGAACCGAGCAGGGCCTTTTCCTGGCTAAGGAAGGAGAGCGCGGCGTCCGCGTAGGTCACCTGGATGGAGATCGTCCAGCCTCCCGAGGCGTCGTCCGCGGGAGACGCGGCCTGGATGGACGGCAGACCGGCAGGGCCGCCGGCCTGCGGCGCGGGAAGCTCGCCCCGGAACGCCGTCGCCGTCCGCCCGCTCGCGGGATGGCGGAACTCCACCGCGCAGGAAGCCTGGTCCTCGCGCTGCATCGCGGCGACGAGGGCTCGTGCAATTCCCTCGGCCGCGGCTTCGGGTTCGGGCGCTCCGGCGGCCAGGAGGCAGATGGAATAGATGGAGGCCAGCTCCTTTTCCCGCTCCACGAGGAGGCGCTCGACGCTTGCCATGCATCCATCCTAGCCGATTCCGCCCTCCCTTCAAAGAGGTAGAGAAGCGATGCGGCGTATCACCCGGAGCGCCATCGACCCGCGGCTACGCCGTTCCTTCCATCCTCGCATCCGGTCTTACCATAAACGATACACCGCGTAGAATCCGATCGTGGGCTGGAAGGAACGTTCGGTAAAGGGACTGTCGGCGGCGTCGCCCAGGAGGTATCGGCACTCCGCCGTGCTGCCGATACCGATGCGATCGGATACGAACGCCATCAGGTTGGCGAGGACGAACAGGTCGTGAAGACCGGCGTCGGCCTCGTAGGAGGATAGGCCGGCGGTCGCGCGCTCTACGCCGTAGACCGCTTCGGCGTACTCCGAGCCCATCCAGGTACAGCCCGCGCTGAAGTAGCCGAAGAAGGGGAAGACGGACAACTCCCGTTCGACAAATAACTGTAAGGTCATACCCCCGTAATCCCGGTCCTTCCGGTCCGCCTCATCATAGGCGGAGGCAATGGGGAAGTACGTCGCTCGGATGGCCACGTCGAAAGCCGCGGGGAGCGGAGCGTTCATCTGGCCGAAAAAGCGTACCGCGTTCTTCACCGTAGCGGAGCCCGCGAACGCTGAGCGGTCGTCGGCATCCCGCTCGAAGTCTCCCAGGCCCGCGCCCAACGTCGTCGATACGCGGGATCCGGCGCCCCATCGTACCTCGACGCCGACTTCGTTAAATTCGATGAACCATCTGGTTATCGGCGTTTCGAAAGACGCGATTATCGCCGGGAAGGGGGTCAGCTCCAGGTCGTCCGCGCCGGGAAATTGGGGGGACCACATTACGCCGCCGCCTACCATAAGGCTCGCGTGGTTTCCGTCCGCTTCTTCACCCAGCGCGGCGACTCCCGGCGCTGCCGCCGTCGCGGCCAGCGCGAACGCGGCGGCTAGGGCGCACCGAATCCGCCTATTCCCTATCCAGTACGGTTTCGCGATCGATACCATTCGTCCGTCTCCTTCCGATGTGCGTGATGACGGAAGAGTACCGGAATGAAGGGGACGCGGCTTATGGATGCGCGCATCCGGAATTCCCGTTTCCGGAATCCGGAAAGACGGCGCTACCCTTTCTTACGGTATTGGTCGGGGGACAGCCCCTCGGCCTTCTTGAACTGGTCGTAAAAACTGGAAAGGGAATTGAAGCCGACCGAAAAGCCGATGTCGGTGGCGTTCTCTTCCGTCTCGCGCAGCATCCGCCTCGCTTCATCCAATCGGTAGTCGTTGATGAAGCGGTTGAAGTTCTTCCCCGTGGTCTGGTTTATCGCTTGGGACAGGTACCGCGCGTTCACGTCCATCCTGAGGGCTAGGTCGGAAAGGGAAAAGGCGAATTTCTTGAAAAGCCGCTCCTCCCTGATGAGCCGTTCCGCCCGGGAGAAGAGCTCCTCCGCGGCCGCCTTACCCAAGACGGAGCCCGAGTATTTGGCCCGGGACTGGCGCAGCAGCTCGGGCGACCGGGCGAGCACGTAGACGAGGAAGACGAAGAGGCTGGACGACATCGTGAAGGACACGAGCTTGATGTCCGATCGCGGATCGACGAGGTCGACGAATCCGGAAACGACCGACATCACCAGGAGGAGCGCACCTACCAAAGAGAGGGTCCTGGACTCGTAAGAACCCGCTTCGGCATCGTCCGTACCGTTCCGGACCGCGCCGCGGCGCATCAACGCGCGGAGGGAGAGGAAACAGAGGAGGACGAGCAAAACAAGCGTCAGGGCCCAACGGGTCCAGCGGATAAGGGGTACGGAGGAGGGCCAGCCGACGGCGAGGGAGAGAACGATCACCAGCGCCGTATATCCCGCGAGCGGGATGTCCCGGGCGCCGAAGGGCTTACGCGCGAATTTCCTGACCGCGAGGTAGTACAGGGGAACCATGACGAGGAGGCAAAAGTATACGATGTTGAAGGCCAAGCCGGATTCGCCGTCGCCCCGTAGGGCCTGGATGAAGTCGTAATCGAAGGAGAACCCGAGGGTCACGATTCCCGCGTCAAGGAGGAAGAGGGAGAAGAAGGGATTCAGGACGCGCCGCGCGAGGAATACGAGGGCGAGGATGAAGAACAGGAGCGCGCTCAAGGCGTTCAGGGTGAACAAGACGACAGGCAGGTAACCGGATCCTATCATTCCGTCGCTCCGTGCGGTCGGGATAGGACCCAGTGTACCATCGATCGGCGATCGGAGCGAACCGGTTTCCCGCGTCCGGTGCCGTCAGGGCAAAACGTTCCAATAGGCGAGAGACCAGAGGATCAGCAGGGCGTACGCGGCTATCGCCGTCGAGCCGAGACGTCCGGAACGCGTCCCCTGCTCCCGCGCCCATCCGATGACCGCCGCGGGTCCGAGGGCCAGGCCCGAGAACCACAAGGCGGCGGGGAGGACCTTCAGGACCAGGAA
>JAEWSV010000040.1 GCA_023398155.1 Spirochaetota bacterium | reverse complement strand
GCACGGAGTACGTCCTCTCGCTGCCTAAGCCGAAGGCGCGGATCCACCACCTCGCGGTAGTCTACGACCGCGCGGCGGCAATGGCCCTCGATTTTTATCGCTCCGACATCACGAGTTCGGACTACGAATCGCTTTGGCGCCTCGCCCTGGGCAAGACCATCGCCCACCTTCCGTCCAAGGTCGCGATCTGGCGACGCCACGCGGCCAACGCGTCGCGGACCGGAAGCATGGACGCCGTGATCAAGAATTTTTCCCTCTTTTCCTCGGTGCATGCCTACGCGCTCGAACATCTCGGGGCGGATAAAAAACCCGCTTTCGATGAGTGGCTGACGAGGAACGTCGGGAACCGCTTCTACGGCAGCCTCCTCAACCAAGTTCGCGCGGGCGACAGGGAGAGTCGGAGGGAACTGAGCGACTTCGTCAAAAAGGAATACCCTTCCGCCTATCGGCGCGTCCTGCTCTCGCCGAAGACGTACTTCAAGGGTTTTGCGGCCGTGCTGAGCCGGATACGTAGCGCGGGGAAGCTTCCGCGATGACCGTCCTCGGCCTCTTCCTGAACCCGTCGATGCGGAGCGGCGGCCATAAGCGGTACCTCGAGCTCCTCGGCGGCCTCGCCGGCCGCGGCGTCAGGGTCATCGCCTTCATGAACAGGGTCCAGCCGACGCGGCCGCCCGCCGTGGAGATCATTGAAAGCGATGTACGGACAGGGCCGCTCCATCCCAGTTCGAGGGCCTTTACCCAGGCGGTCCTCCGCGACCTCGGCCGTATCCCCCGCGACGTCGGTAGGATCGACTGGATCGTCGTGTTCGGGGAGACCCACTTCGCGGCGGCCGTAGCGCTGAAAAAAAAACTGGGGTCTCCGATCCTGTACTCGCATCGGTCCAACGCGGTCCGCGAAGGCATCGTCTCGCTGGAAGAAAACAAGGGGAAACCCCTTGCCGTCGCGGCCATCCGCTTGGGCATCCTCCGCTCTCGCTTGTATGAACGGTACATCGCGCGCCGCGCCGATGTCCTCGTGTTTCAGAGTCCCTATGATCGGGAGGACTTCCTCTCCCGCGAAAGGTCCTGCGCGCAGCGCTCCCTCGTCATCCGCGGAAATATCGGCGAGCCGCGGTTCAAGAAGGAATACGAGGGAACGAACTCGAGCGATCGCTTACGGCGGGTACTCTTCATCGGCACCTTCGGCGAGCGGAAGGGAGTCAAGTATTTCCTGGAAGCGGCGAGCATCCTCGCCTCCCGCGGATTCCGCGATATCGAATACGAGCTGATCGGCTTCGGTTCCCGCAAGAAGGAGTTCGAGGATTTCTCGGAGCGGGCCGGGCTTTCCGCTTCGGTGCGCTTCCTCGGTCGGCTCGCCGATCCCTTCCCCGCCCTCGCCCGCTCCGACTTGTTGGTCGTTCCCTCCCTCTTCGATAGCTACCCCAATACGGTCCTCGAAGCCCTCCACGTCGGCACTCCCGTCATCGCGAGCGCGATCGGGGGTATCCCCGACATGCTCCGGCATGAGGAGCTCCTGTTTCCCATCCGCGACGCCCGCGCCATCGCCGACCGCATCGAGCGCTGCGTCACGGATAGCGCCTTCTACGGCCGGATCAGGACCCTTTGCGCGGAACGCGTGAGCTTCTTTCATTTCGATTGGAGCGGAGCCTTCATAGAGGCTATGCGCGATCGCGGCTGAGAGCGCCATCAATGTCCGCGGAACAACCAAGGAGAACCCGATGAAAAAAAAGCCCTCCACCGTCGCATCCCTCCGCGGCGCTCACGCCGGAGCGAGCATCTGGATCGCGGGATCGGACCCTTCCCTTTCCACCTATCCCGACGATTTCCTGGACGGCAAGATCGGCATAACCCTCCACCTCGCGCATAGCAAGTTCCCGAACGCGACCTACCGCTACGCGAGCGAATACGACCGGGCGGCCTATTATCTCGAACACGATCCGGAGTACGCCGCCAAGCCCTTCATCGGCGCCTACCCTATGTACGGTTACTCCGGGCGGGATACCCGGCGCTTGGTCGACCCCTTCAAGGAAGCCTACCTCCACCGAATGGTGTCGTATCCGCCCCGCGGCCTCCGCGGCGACGTGGACGCCGATTTCACCGAATGGAAAGTACGGCGAACGATCCAGGGCAAGGCGCGCGTATGGGGCAGCCACGGGACCTGTCTCCATACCGCGTATTATGTCGCGCTCCTCATGGGCGCGAGCGAGATCAACCTCATCGGTTGCGGCCATGGGACCTACCTCCCGGGCGTGGAACACTTCGACGCGGTCGCCGGGACGGACAAGGCGATGCGGCCGAATTACCCTTCCTTCTCGGAGCCGAACAACATCGTGCCCGTGATAGAGCAGACCCTGGCGCTCATCGATGCGAGCCGCTCGGCCGGCGTCTCAGTCAACTGGTACCGCGCGTACACGCCCGAGGGCGACGACCGCGTGGTCATCGATCCTGCGTGGCTCGCGGAAATGAAAAAGCGAGTCAGAACCACTGCGTCCCCTCTTCGCCGAGCCTATCGTTTCGCGGTCAAACGCCCGGTCAATCTCATCGTAAGCAGATTCTAGTCACGCGCCTAAAGG
>JAEWSV010000597.1 GCA_023398155.1 Spirochaetota bacterium | reverse complement strand
CTTTTCCCGTTTCGGGGTCAAAGACGAGCTTGAGCGAAAGGGGGAGGGCTCCGGGGTAGTAGCCCGCGTGGCTCGAGGGATGGACGATGACCGCCCGATGGGCTTTTCCCGCGCGATCCAGGGTCTTCTCCGCGGCTCCGGTCGCGGCGACGGTGAGGTCGAATACCTTGGCCGCGCTCGTTCCGATGGCCCCCTTCCATGGCACAGCCTTTTCGTCGCCGTAGACCAGGGCGTCGGCCAGGAGGCGCGCCTGCTTGTTGGCGGGGCCCGCGAGGGGGGTGATGCCGACTTCCCCGGTGATGGGATTCCGGAAGGCGATGGCGTCGCCGAGGGCGCGGATCGCCGGATCGTTCGTCCTGAAATGGGCGTCCACGAGTATGGCCCCGGCCCCGGGTTTCCCCGCGGGAATCGTCTCGATGCCCGCCTCGCGGGCCAACGCGGTGTCGGGTTTCACGCCGACCGAGAATATGACGATGTCGGCGGCGAGTTCGTCTCCTGAGGCGAGCTTCACGATGATGCGGCTCCCGCGCTTTTCGAAGGCGGACACCCCGTCCTTGAGCCGGAGTTCGACGTCCTTTTCCCGTAGGTGGCGGTGGACGATGGCCGCCATCTCAAAATCGAGCGGCGCCATCACCTGGTCCAGGGCTTCCACGACCGCGACGGCCGCGTCCCGGTGAGCCAGGTTCTCCGCCATCTCCAGGCCTATGAAACCGCCGCCGACCACCACCGCGCGGCTCGGCCGTTTTTGGTCCAGCCACTCTTTAATCCTGTCCACGTCGGGTACGGAGCGGAGGGTGAAAATACCTTCCAGGTCGAGGCCCGGAATCGGGGGCCGGGCGGGTTCGGCGCCGGGGGAGAGCACGAGCGAGTCGTAGCTCTCCGCGTACCGCCTGCCGGAAGCCCGCTCCACGAGGGTGACGGTTTTCGCGCTTCGATCTATGGAGACCGCCTCGGTTCCGGTCCTCACGTCGACGGCGAGGGTGTCGCGGAATTTCTCCTTGGTCATGACGAAAAGCTTGGACCGCTCCGCGATGATGCCGCCGGAATAGTAGGGAAGGCCGCAGTTCGCGTAGGAGACGTAGTCCCCCCGTTCCACCAGGATGATCTCCGCTCGCTCGTCGTTCCGCCTGAGGCGCGCCGCCGTGGTGGCGCCGCCCGCGACGCCGCCGATGATGAGGTACTTCGCCATTTCCTATGCTCCTTCGATGATCCGTTCCAGCTCTTCAGGGATCGAAATCCCCTCCGTTTTCATGCGGCCGATCAAGGCGCTGCCCGCCCCGGTCGGCGCGTTCATCCAGTTCCGCCGATCATCCTCCCGCCGCGCGCGGACTACGAGTCCCTTCGCCTCGAGCGAGGCGAGCACGCGCGATAACCGCGATGTCGAGAGTCCGACTTCCTCGGCCAAATTCCCCGCGGAAACGCAGCCGCCTCCGATGGAACAGAGACAGAGCGCCTCCGTCAGCGTGAGGCCGAAGCGCGAGCGGATCTCCGCTTCCAGCCGGGAGACGGCGCGCAGGACTCCCTTGAGGGCGCACAAGCGTTCATGCATCGAATCGACTCCTTTGCCGGTATCAATTAATGCTACTGTCAAGTAATATATTTATATCGATTAAAAGATATCGTCAATACCTCCAAACTTCATATTGTGTGACCGCCCATCGCATGGTAGGATGAAATCCTATGACCGGTCGGAGAATCGCAGTCTCGCTGCTCTTTGTCTGTCTATACGCCCTCGGCGAGCCCCTGGCGGTCTCCGCGGCTCCGTTCAGGCTTTTTTCCCCCGGCGACCCTCTAATTGAAGATCTCCGCCTGGTCTCGCGCCAAGCGGGAGGAAGCCTCCTTTCCCTGACCCCTCCCTTTTCCGGCGCCGAAGTCGCTGCCGCTCTTTCCGGGATCGATACCGCCGCCCTCTCGCCGGGCGGCAGCGCGGCGTATTCCCGTATCCGTTCCGCCATTGAAACCAGTCCCGCATTCGCGGACGGCCCGATCGGCTTCTCGGTGGGAAAGGAATTAACCCTGGAGGGCCGCCTCCGCTCCGATGCCGCTATCGCGTGGACCCGCGACGAGGGCGACTCCCGGTCCTTCCTCAGGTTCCCCATAGAGATCTTCCTCGGCGATTCGGCGTACGCAGCAGGGGACCTCGACGTTCGCGCCGATCCGACCTTCTATGAGGGAGGCTCGGACCTCATCGGCACGAACGTCCCCTTCGCCGCCGAGAGGATCGATCTAAACGTCCCGCTCCGCGCCTTCCTGGCGGCGGGAGGCGGCTGGTGGACCTTCCAATTGGGTAGGGATACGCTCGATTTCGGCTCGGGACTCACGGGAAACCTCGCTATTTCGGACGATCCCGACTATCACGACTTCGCGCGCCTTTCGCTCTTTTCGCCCAACTTCAAGTATTCATTGCTCGTCTCGCAGATGCCGCTCTCGGTGAATGATCTCTGCGCCGAAGGCTTCGGGCCGTTCGCCGGCGACGAACAGGCCGATCCCGCTCTCGATTTCACGACGCAGCGGTACCTCTATTACCATCGGTGGGATATACGCCTCTTCGGCAGGTTATCGATCGGCCTCGGAGAAGGCGCCATGGTCGGCAACTCCGCTCCCGAGCTCCGGTTCCTCAATCCGCTCACCATCTACCACAGCTTCTTCTCCTGGAAAGATTACGACGCGTGGAAGGCCGAGTCCGGAGCCGAGGGCGACATGGTCGGCTCCCTCATGAACCTCGAATTGGACTGGGCGGTCTTTCCCTCCTTCGCGCTCTACGGACAGGCGGTCATGAACCAGTTCGCGACGAGTTACGAGAAGGAGAAATGGCCCGAGGACGGGTCCCCGAACGGGCTCGGTTTCCTGGCCGGCATCGAATACGTGACCGATTACTCGGGCACCGCGGCGAGCTTCGCCTTTGAGGCCGTGTACGCCGATCCCTACCTCTATACCCTATCCAGCCCGTTCTCAAGCTACATCTGGATGCGCCGGCTCTCCGCGCTTTCGGGCAAGGAGCCGCGCTACGCCTGGATCGGACATCCGGAAGGGCGCGATTTCATGCTCTTCGCCTTGCGCGCCCGCATTATCCGCGAGCCGTACGCGCTCGTCCTGAAGGCGTCCTACAAGCTGCAGGGCGAGCATGGACTCAAGTGGGACTGGAAGCGGGGCCCGGATAGTTCGAGCCAATCCACGCCGAGCGGCGTTTCCGAGCGGATGGCGCTCGTGAGCGCGGCCTTGGACTGGAAAGCGAGCGAAAAACTGGCTTTCGGCGCGTATCTCGCGGTGATCCGCGTGGATGGCGCCGATCATGTGAAGGGAGATTATGAGATGGGCGCGGAAACCGCGCTGTCCGTTACCTATTCGTTTTGACGGAGCGATGCGATGAAAAAGATTATTTCTGCGTTGGCGTTGTTCGCCGTATTCGCCGCGGCCGCGTGGAGCCAAGTCCTCCATGACCCGAACGATGCCCTGTACGCCGATCTGGACCGCTGGGCGGGCCGCGGTTATATCTCGATGCTGCCGCCCGTGCGGCCGTATCCCGCCCAACTCGTGGACGAACTCCTGACCCGGGTCGCGGAGACGGGCGACGACGAGGCCCGCGCGGCAGCGGCTTCCTACCTGGAAGCGACCCGGAAAGGGGCGCGGAAATTCCATTTCGGCGCCATGGGTCTCATCCGCGGGGCGGACGACGATCTTTCCGTGGAAGGAGCTCCTACCATGGACGCCCTCTTCCGCTTCGAGGAATGGATGAGCGCCAGCCTCTCCGTGCCGATCTACGCGGTGACCCGGGAGCCCGGTAAGGAGATTTCGGTCCCCGGCGTCTATTCGCCCTACGCCGACCTCATAGAAGACCAGTCGAAGGTGGGCCCCTTTTACGTCCTCCAGGATTGGACGTCCATCCTCTCCCTCGGTTCGGCCTCAGTCTATTTCCAGGCCGGACTTACGCGGACGGCGGTGGGCCCCTTCTTCGACAGCGGCGTCGTGGTGAGCTCCCAAGCGGGGAGGGCGGGCCACTTCGACCTGCTCTATCGGCAGCCGACTTGGTCCCTGAACGTGCTCCTCCTGGAGCTCACCGCGACGGACAACTACGGCGAGGGGCAGTATCCCGACAAGCACCTCATCTTCCACTCCTTCGACTTTAAGGTATCGGATACGCTCGAGCTCGGTTTCTTCGAATCCGTGGTCTGGGGCGACCGTTTCGAATTCATGTACATGGCGCCGTTCGCGCAGTACTTCGCGGCCCAGTCCCTCACCGGCTTCGAGGACAACTCCTACTTCGGCGTCCACGGAAAGTGGCGTTTCGCGGAGAATTTGACGGCCCTCGGCCAGGTCTACGTGGACGACCTCAACTTCCAGGAACTGATCAAGCTGAACTTGGATACCAAGTACAAGTTCGCCGGGGAGCTCGGCCTCCGCTGGACTCCGGAATCGAGCAGGATCTTGGAGTTGGCCGCGGACTACACGGCCGTCATGCCGTATATGTATACGCATATCTCGGGAAACCGGACCGAACGCTATGACCTCGACGCGGACGGCGACAACGGCGTGGTGAACCACTTCAACTATTCGCACCTCGGCAGGAACCTCGGCACGGACCTCGCGCCCAACTCCGATCGGATCTCAATCCGCGCTAAGCTCCGCCTCATGGATCCCCTCACCCTCAAGCTCAGGGCGGGTCTCCAACGCCACGGCAACGCATCCGAGGACGTGGATGGAATCACCGGCGATTATCATGACGGTTCCATCTTCGACGACGGCTATACCGACCCGGCGGACCCGAGCGCGAGCCCCCGGAACACCTTCAACTCCGAGACGCGCTTCCTGACGCAGAGCGTCATCGAAACCCTCGCGCACGGCGGTTTCGGCCTCGTCTGGGGCCTGCCCACGGCGTTCGGCGACATCGAGCTGACCTTGGACTACGTGGCCGAGTACGGCTGGAACCGCGGCCTCGTGAAGGACGAGGACGGCCTAAACCATTATTACGCGATCGGAGGAAAGTTCCGCTGGTAGGCTGATCGTATCGAAAGGAAACGGCCCGCCCCGACGCCCCTTCGGCCTCGGGACGGGCCGTTCTTATTTACCGAATTCTTCGTACACTTCGATCATCGAATCGATGAAACGCTCCACCGAGTAGTTGCGGGAAATTTCTTCCGATCGCGCGCCCATGCGTTGGCGCGAGGCGGGATCGGCGAGGACTTCCACCGCCTTTTCCCAGAGCAGCTTGTCGTCCCCTACCGCCCAGCCGTTGTCGCCGTCCAGCACCATGTCCAAGATGCTCGCGTCGGCGGCCGCGACCACCGGGAGGCCGGAAGCCATCGCTTCGATGAAGGTGATCGGATGCACTTCGCTGTGGGACGCGCTCATGAACAGGTCGGCCGAAGCGTAGATGGCTTTTATCTCATCGGGCCAGCGGAGATAACCGGTGAAGATGGTCCGCTTCTCCACGCCGAGTTCGACGGCGTACGATTCCAGGGCCCGCCGGTCAGGACCGTCTCCTACGATGAGGAGGCGGGCCGCGTTCCGCCGGCCGAGGATCTCCTTGAAATTCCTGAGCAGGGTCTCCACGTTTTTCTCCACGGCGAGCCGGCCGACGAACACGATGAGCTCATCGTCCATGGGTATGCGGAACCGATCGCGCATCTCGCGCGCGGAGGCCGAGGGATCGCCGGACCGTTCGTAGAAGGCTGATAGGTCGATGCCGTTCGGCACCACGCGGATGGGAAGCGTGAATCCGTGGTTCACCAAATAGTCGCGGATCTTCCGTGAGGGAGCCACTATGCAGCGCTGTTTACGGTACAGGGT
>JAEWSV010000547.1 GCA_023398155.1 Spirochaetota bacterium | reverse complement strand
GGACGCGGGCGCGGACGGCTTCATGAGCCAACCCTTCTTCGATCTCCGTCTCTTGGAAATCTACGCTGAATACCTCGAGGGCAGGAAAATATTCTGGGGCCTGTCGCCGGTGGTTTCCGAGCCGAGCCGCGATTATTGGGAAGCCCGCAACCGCGCGGTCTTTCCCCGTTCTTTCCGTCCCACCCTCGATTGGAACATCGAGTTCGGGCGCCGCGTACTGGACTTCTGCAGGAGCGAGGGTTTCGAGCTGTACCTCATGCCGATAAAAGTGGAGACGTCCGCCTACCTCTCCGGCCTCTTCTCCTGAAGGCTCCCGGCAACCGCGCGGCTTAGGCCGCGGGCCCGTGTCCGTTCGCGTCCCATTCGACGAGGGCCGCGCGGAGCTCGGCGCGATCGATGCCCCAGTTCCGCCCGAAGCGGGCGAGCAGGCCGTCCGACAGCGCCATGAAACGAGCGAAGGCCGACCCGCCGGACGGCAGGAGATCCGGCACGAGGTCGGGGAAATGGCCGCGATTAACGATGAGTTCCCAGAAGCGCGCGAAATTCTTGATCCGGTCCAGCTCCGGCTCCGTCATCGTAGACGTCGAGACCGCTTCGTAGGGCGGAACCTCCGCGTACCGCATGCGGTACGGAACGTCGTGGCGGGAGAGCGGGGCGCCCGGGAGCCGCTTGAGTACGCCGACCTGGATTTCGGTCGGTTCCACGGACCAGAGCCGGTCGAAGCCGCGGCCGAATCCTTCAGAAGTCTCCCCCGGCAGTCCGGCGATGAGATCGGCGTGCACGATCGCGGTGGTCCTGCGGCGCAGGAAATCCAAGGCTTCTATTTCCTTTTCCGGATCGCTCGGCCTACCTATGGCGGCGGCGACGTCGGCGTCGAAGGTCTGTATGCCCACCTCCAAACGGAGCGTCCCGGGCGGGAAGGCCCGGAGCGGCTCCCGCAATTCTTCGGGAAAACGGGACGGCACCATTTCGAAGTGGACGTAGGCGCCGCTTCCATCGCGGCTATCGGGACCGTGGCCGCCGCCGTGAAGGCGGCCGCCTTTAAGGCGGGCCAGGAAGAACTCCATGATCGCGCGGGCGCGCGCGGCTTCCAGGTTGAAGGTGCGGTCGAGGAATTTGAACGCGCGGGCGCCGCGGCCGAACAGCGCGTCCATCTCGGCGAGGAACGGCGCGAGCGGAAAATTACGCACCTTGCGATCCAAGGAGCTCAGGCAGAACTCGCAACCGAAGGGACAGCCGCGGGAAGCTTCCACGTAGGTGAGCTTCCGCCGTAAGTCCTCGTCCGTATAGAGCCGGTATCCGGGGTCGATGGTAGCCGGATCAACCGGCGCGGCCGTCGCGATCCGGTAAGTCCCTTGAGTCCGGACGGATTGGATCGCGCCGCCGGTTTCTGGCATCCTATCCGCGAGGATCGCGCGGCACAGCTCGCGGAACGCGTGTTCGCCTTCGCCCCGGACGAGCCAGTCGCACTCGGCCAGGAGCGGAGCCCCCGCGTCCAGGTTCGCGGCTTCAGGGCCGCCGAGGATCACGACGGGGCGTCCGCCGCCATCGCCCGCGGCCCAGAGCGGACGGAGCGCGCGGAGCAGCTCCAAGGTCCCGACATGGTTCCAGATCGAGACGGACAGGGCGAGGATGCGCGGCCGCTCCGCCAAGATGCCGGAGATCTTCTCTTCGAGCGGCTGGCGGAGGGCGAATTCCAGAATGGCGGATCGCTCTTCCAGGTCTCCGAGGTTGGCGCGGAGCAGGCGCAGCGCGAGCGAGGGATGGATCCATTTGGCGTTAACGGTGGCGAGAAGTATGTCGATCACGGGCGAGCGGAAGGTGGAGCCGAATATCCTCCGGCCCCGAACAGGTCCAGGGTGCCGGTGCGCCATTCCTCATAGGCTTCCATCACGAGCCGTTCCACGTCCCGCCACGAATCGGCGCGCGGACCGCCCAGCTGCCTATTCGTCGAATTGGTGAATACGATGGTGCGGCACCCCTGTTCGCGGAGCCGCGTAACGTTGGCGGGCGAATCGTCTATATAGACGTGCGCGCCGACCGCTCCCTTATCCTTCATGAAGCAGAGATCCCAATACGGGATATCGTGGGCGTCGAGCCACGCGACGGTCTGGGTGATGGATTCCTGGTGGAAATACTTGAGGAACAGGCGATGGGTGATGATGCGGATGCGGATTCCGCGCGTGGAGAGCTTGCGGAGGGTGGCGGGCGCCTCCTTGATCGGGGCGATGACCCGAAAAAGATCCCTCTGCGTGACGGCGAAGCGGTGCAGCTTGTCGTAACCGCCGAATTCGTCTATGCCCCATTCCGAAAGGCCGTAGGTCACTTCCTCGGTGAGCGACTCGGGTTTCCGATCCAGCCAATCGGCCGCGATCGATCGCATGGCGCCGTAGAAATCTCCCACCACGCCGTCCAGGTCCACGCCGAAAATGAAGCTGCTCTCGTCCATGGGGGTAAGTATGCGCCGGCCGGACGCCGCGCGTCCAGCGTTCCTTGCGCCGCCGCGCTGGGTACGCATAATTGGTTGATAGAGGAGACATCCATGGACCAAGGCAAGATGGACGCCTACAAGGCCGTATTCAATTCCGCGCTCGCCTTCAAATTCCTCGATGAAGAAGAGCGCCGCTTCCTCTACGACCGCGCCGAGATATTCCACTTAAAGGACGGCGAGTCGTTCATCCAACAGGGCGCGCTCGATCCGTACCTCTACGTCGTCCTGGAAGGCTCCGCGGTCGTGACCGTGCAACGCGACGGGAAGGACGTCTATATCTGCACGCTCGGCGCCGGCGAGGTGATGGGCGAGGCGGGTCTCTTCATGAACGTCGCGAGGACCGCGAACATCGTCGCGAGCGGGCCGGCCGTTGTTCTCCGCCTCAAACGCGAACCCTTCCTCGCCTTCGTCTCCAAATTCCCGCGCGGCGGCTCGCGGATCCTCCTCGTCATCATCTACGGCCTACTCAAGAAGCTCCGCGATGCGAACCAGGAACTCGCGTTCGAGCGGAAATCGGACGTAGTCCAAGAGGATATCGACGAGATGGTGTCGCATATCATCCTCGGCGAGGATAGCTGAACGGAAAGAAGATCCGGGAGGCCGAGACGCGGCTACAATCCGAGTTCCGCTTCCTCCTCCAATTTTTTACGGTCGAGCTGTTCCTTCTGCTTGAGCATCGCCGCCGGCACGCCGTACGCGGCCTCCAGCGACTCGTTCGACAGGACCTCCTCTGCGCCTCCCAGGTCGATGGTCCGGTCGCGCTTGAAGAGGAGGACCGTTTCAGCGT
>JAEWSV010000469.1 GCA_023398155.1 Spirochaetota bacterium | reverse complement strand
CTCAAGGCCGACGTCCGGGGCCGGCTCGCGGTCTTCGCCGCCTCGTACGCGCTCGCCGTGCCGACGGGGAGCCCCGCATCCGGCCGCGACCTCACGGTGCGGCCAGCGGACGCGGATCGCGACCGCTGGACCGCCCTCTTCTCCGCGAAACTGGAGGCCGCCCTCGACGCGGCGCCCGACCTCGTTCCGATCCAGCCTCCGCCCGCATCCGATCGGCGGATGCCGGCCCTGCGCAGCGGATCGACGGTCGGCTCGGCCCTGAACGGATCCATCATCGGTTTCGGCGGCGTCGCGGTCCTCTTCTGGTTCACCTGCTCTTTCCTGGCGCGCAGCCGTTGGCGCGACCGTTCCATCTGGCTCGGTTCCACCCTCGGCTTCGCCTCCTTCTTCCCCATCGCGGCAGGCGCCGTCCTCCTGATCGGCGCTTCGCCGCTCGCCGGAGCGGGCGGCACCTTCGTCGCGGAGCGGCTTTCCGGTATCGTCGCGGAGGCCTTCCGATCGGCGGGGAGCGACGCGAGCCGGATCGCCTCCGTGCTCGCCTCCGCCCTTTCGCGGGTCGGTCGGTCCTTCTTCGTGACCGGCCTCGTGACGGCGGCGGCCGCCGCCGCCCTATCCTCGGCGCGCTTCTTCCTCCTCGACGACGAGGAATCGGAGACGCATGCGCGCGATTGATCCGAAAACGTTGAAGCTGGTCGTAGCCTACGACGGTACGCGGTTCAAGGGCTGGCAGCGGGGGAACGGCCGCACGGTCCAGGGCGTCCTTGAAGACTGCCTTCTCGCCGCCCTGGGCTCCGCCTCCCGCGGCGCCGTCAGGCCGGGAGAAGCCGGAGCGGAGGAGCTCGCCGTCGTCGGCGCCGGACGCACCGACGCGGGGGTGCACGCCGAGGGCCAGGTCGCGAGCGTGCGCGTGCCCCCTTCGGTGGATAGAGGCCTGCTCTTTCGGGCGGTGAACGCACTGCTCCCCGAGGACCTCGCCGTCATCTCCTGCGAAGAAGCCGATTTTCGATTCCATGCGCGGTACCGAGCCCTCGCCAAGACCTACCGCTACACCGTCGTGGACGGCGTCGTCGGGAATCCCTTCCGCGACCGCTACGCGTGGCGCGTCCCCTCCCTTCTGGACGAGCGCCGCATGCGGAGCGCTGCGCCGTCCCTCGTGGGCGAGCTCGATTTTTCGAGCCTCACCGCGGACAAGTCCAAGAAGGATAAGGTCAGGACCGTCCATTCTATCGACGTAGCGCGCGGGAACGGCGCCATCGAGCTCAGCTTCCGCGGCGACGGTTTCCTCTGGAACCAGGTGCGCATCATGGCCGCCCTCCTCGTGCTGGCGGGCAAGGGAGAGACTGACGCCGAAGCGATCTCCCGGCTCCTCGCCGCCCGCGACCGGTCCCTCGCTCCGCCGCCCGCCCCCGCCAAAGGGCTCTGCCTCGTCTCCGTGGAGTACGCGTAAGGCCTGGGAGCGCGCTCCTCCGCCCTGGAGCTTTTCGGACGATTACGGTAGAATCCCGCGAACCGCGGGCGCCGAAAATTCGAATTTCCGCTCCTGCAGAAAGAAAGATCGATGTAAGGAGACGCCCAATGGCCGTCGAACGCACCTATGCCATGCTCAAACCCGGAGTTCTCCAGCGGCGCATCGCCGGAGAAGTCCTGACCCGTTTCGAACGAAAGGGACTCAAGATCGTGGGACTCAAACTCATGAAGCTCGACCGGGACCTCGTCGCGAAACACTACGCCGAGCACGTCGGGAAGGTTTTCTACGAAAAGCTCATGGGCTATACGGTGTCGGGCCCCGTGATCGCCATGGTGATCGAAGGGGAGGACGCGATCGCGGCCGTCCGGCGCCTCGTCGGCCCGACCGACGCCGCCCAGGCGCTTCCCGGCACCATCCGCGGGGATTTCGCGTACCAGACCCGGCTCAACATCGTGCACGCTTCGGACTCCTCGGCGAGCGCCGAGCGGGAAATCGGCCTCTTTTTCTCCCCCGCGGAAATCGTCGCCTGGACGGACGGCAATGCCGAGTGGTTCTGAGCTGCCGAGATGGGACCTCGGTCCCATCTACGCGTCCTTCGATTCACCGGAATACGGCAGGGACGTAGAGCTGCTCGCGGAGCGGTCCGCGACCCTGCTCGCGCACTTGGAGCAGCCGCTCGGCTCCGACCGCGAGGCCGTCGCGGCCCGCGTGGCCGCCCTCGTTTCCCTCATGGAGCAGGCGGGGGACCTGGACGAGAACCTCATGGCGTACGCCCAGGCGGTCTACACGACCGACACGCGGAACGGCCGCGCGCTCGCGGAGATCAACGCGCTGGAGGAGAAATCCTTGCCGCTCGCCAAGGCCGCGGTCCTCTTCCGCACGCGGCTCGCCGAACGGCGCGACCTCGTCCTGGAACTCATCGATACGGAAGCCTCCCTGGCCCCTTCGGCCTTCTACCTCCGCGAGGCGCTCGCGCTCGCGGAGCGGCAGATGCCCGTAGAGCTCGAGGACCTGGCGAACGACCTTGCCCGCGCGGGCGGAGACGCTTGGAGCCGCCTCCATGAGGCCGTCTCTTCCACGGCGTCGGCGGTCTGGGACGAAACGACGGGCGAGCGCAAGACGGTCGTCGCCCTCCGTTCCCTCGCCTTCGATCCGGACCGGACCGTGCGCGAAAAGGCCTACCGCGCGGAGCTGTCCGCTTGGAAGGCCGTGGAGATACCCATGGCGGCGTCCCTCAACGGCGTCAAGGGCTGGGCCATCACGGTGGACGGTAGGCGCGGGTGGGACGGCGCCCTCGACAAGGCGGCCTTCCAAGGCCGCGTGAGCCGAAAGACCTTGGACGCCCTCGTGGCGGCCCTCGAGGAATCCCTCCCGCTCTTCCGCCGCTACCTCGCGGCCAAGGCGCGCCTCCTCAAGGTTCCCGCCTGCGCCTTCTACGACCTCTTCGCGCCCGTCGGGGACGCCGGCAGGGCCTGGTCTTGGGACCAGGGCCG
>JAEWSV010000463.1 GCA_023398155.1 Spirochaetota bacterium | reverse complement strand
CGAAGCCATCGACGAGGGCGTGCGGGCCCTCGGCCGCATCCTGCGCGCCTGAGGCCCGCCGCGCGGGCGCGGTTTCCCGATCAGGCGTACCGGTCCGTCCGCCCCACGAGGCGTTCGACCTCCGCCGCCTGCTCCGCGGTGAGCGGACCCGCCTCCATCGCGCGGGCGTTTTCCGTCGCCTGCTCGACGGTTTTAAAGCCGGGGATGGGCAGGGCGGCGGGGCTCTTCGCCCATATCCAGGCGAGGGCGCCCTGGGCCGTCGTCCTTCCGCCCGAGCGGAGGACTTCCTTGGCCGCTTCCAGCCTGGCGAGATAAGCCGGATCGGGTCGACCGTCGCGGAACCAGGATATCCACTCGTAGTTGCTCGTTCGGATATCGCCCTCGGGCAGCACTGATTTCCGGTCGTACTTGCCGCCGAGGAGGCCCATCGCGAGCGGACTCCGGCATAGGACGGCGAGACCCGCGGCTTCGCAGAACCGGAGCAATTCGTCGTTCCCCTCGAACAAGTTGAGTCCGAGCTGGGCGGCCTTGCAAGCGGCTCCCCGCGCGAAGACCTTCACGGCGTCCAGGCGGTCCGTACTCCAGCCGTACGAGCGTATCTTCCCCTCTTCCGTGAGCCGCTCGAGCGTCTCCACGACTTCCGCCGCGCCTTCGGCCGGATATTCCCAAATGTGGAATTGGTAGAGATCGATGTAGTCCGTGCCGAGGCGCCGGAGGCTCGCTTCGCAGGCGCGCCGGATATAGGCCGCGTCGGCGCGGGCGGAACCGAGGAAGCGATGCTCCTCCTCGGAAAATTCGTTGCCGAACTTGGTCGCGATCACGGCCCGGTCCCGCCTTCCCCGGAGGGCCTCGCCGAGGATCCGCTCGCTACGGCCGGCGCCGTAGCAGTCGGCCGTGTCGAAGAGCGTGACCCCCGCGTCGAAGGCCGCTCGGATGGCGCGGACGGATTCCTCGTCGCGGGTGCCGTGCCATTCCCATTCGCCTTCCGGATCGCCGACCTTTCCGCCGATCGCCCAGCAGCCGAGACCGACCGGGCTCACGGCGACTCCGTTCCTGCCTATGGCGCGCATTTCCATATCTTCCTCCTCATTTCTTAGCGTACGCGCCTATGATGCCGTCCGCGGACTTTCCGCGCGAGGTCCACCGCGCGTTGTTTTGGGTGGACCACCCGGGAGGCTGATCGTCGTCGGCCCTCGAATCGCACGCGGGATTCGTAACCCGCGGCTTGCTGCGGAATAAGTAATCCTCGCGGTACGTGGTTACTTTTGTATACTTGACTAAAATAGTATGATAACCTAATAGTTGCATCATCGAGAATGTTCAGGAGGGATCATGAAACGATTATCGGTTCTGTTGGCGATCGCGCTACTCGCCGGACTCCCCGCGGCGCTCAGCGCCGACGCCTACGACAAAGAGGTAGTCGTCCAAGCTATGCGCGACAACGTAGCGCGGATGTCCGTCATAAAGAACGCCCTGGCCGCCCAGGACTTCCATGCGGCCGGCAAGGCCTTCTTCGAGTACGGCGACGATGCGGCGGCCCTCGCGAAGATGGATCCGCCCAAGGGTTCCAAAGAAGAGTGGATACAACTGTGGGCCGCATTTCAGGACAAGTCCTTCCAGGGAGTCGGCGCCTGCGGCGACCGGGACGCCGCGAAATCCCTGGAGATCCTGAACGAGCTGGGAGCCTTCGCCATGCCGGGGCACTCGACCTTCAGGTGATGATCCGGCGCGTACCGGTTGAGGCCGAGCGGTACGGGGCGGGCGCCATTTCAGGCGCCCGCTCGATGCCTCGTCAGGAATGGACGGAGAGATAGGCCTTTATGATGGACGCGAGGCCGTTTTCGGCGATCTTGACGATGCCCATCTCGCGCTTGGCGTTTTCGGGGGAGTCGGAGGCGTGCGCGGTGTTGATCATGACGTTGCTGCCGAACTCGCGGCGTACGGTGCCGCCGGGCGCCTTGAGGGGATCGGTCGGGCCGAGGACGTCGCGGATCTTGGCCACCGCGTTCTCGCCCTCGTAGATGAGGATCATGCACTTCACCGCGCCCGGGTTGTGCATCTCCTCGACCGGGCACTTGTCGGGCCGGATCCCGGACATGAATTCCACGATTTGGTTGAACTGATCCACGGCGTACTCGGCGCCGAAGCTGTCGCCGAGGGCCTTCTCGGTAGCCTCGCTCAGGGAGATCTTGAATTCGCCCTCCAGGAGTTCCTTTGCCTTCTTGCCGAATACCGGGCCCAGCTTCTGCTTGAGCGCGTCCTTCACCGGACCGTAGAATTCCAGCGCCTCGGCTATGGAGATGCGGTGGACCTTGACGCCGACGATGCGGAGTCCCGTACGGGAGAACATGTCGATGATCGTTCCCGGCTTGGAGGACGCGAATTTCCAATTGTCCGGCTTGATGATTACGAGGGTACGTTCGATCTTGGACGGATCGCGGTACGCTATGTTTTCGATGATGTTCGGCTGACCAGCTACGTAGTCGGCGAATAGGGCGAGTTCGGCGTCCGCGTCCTCCTGGGTATGGGGCGCGAGCACGGCGGGTTCGAAGTAGGTGACCTTGGACGGGTTCTCCGGATCGGGGATGAGGTCGGCGTAGGTGTCCCGGATGGTTTCGCCGGTGATGGACTCCACTCCCTGGTTTTCCGCGTAGAGGGCGCCGCAGATATCGGCGAGTTTCCTGCACGCGTCGACGCCGCGGAAGAGGAGGAGGAGGCTCCGGTGGCGCCGGCCGCCCGAAGGGGCGAGGTTCGCCTGGACGTAATCGGCCAGGAGGGCGGTGGCGCCGGGCTTGGTGGGGCTCCGCTGGCTCCGGATGAGGTCGGCGTAGGCCTTCACGAAGGCGGCGTCCGGCGCGATCATCTGCGCGGCCACGAGTTCCAAATCTACGCGCGACAGCAGGCGGGCGACGACGCCGCCGGTGCGGCTTTTGGCGATGGTGTACGGCGTAACGAGCACGTACGATAGCGTCTGTTCCATATATAGGCTCCTGAATAGGGCGCATAGTAGCTCGCGGTGACCGTTTTTGTCCATGCTGGCGAAGGGCGCTCGACACGGACGCGCCGAATCGCCCTATACTATGCGCCATGCACGGCGTTGCGAAGAGCGCGAGGAAGCCGACGATCGGTTTCCTCGCCGCGCGGCTGGATGAACCTTATCAATACGCGGTTTGGAGCGGGGCGGTCGAAGAGGCGGCCCGGCTCGGCGCTACCGTCGTCTTTTTAGGCGGCCAGCGCCTCGGGAGCCCCGTTGGCTACGAGGCCCTCGATAACATCGCCTTCGATCTCGCCTCGCGGAGCCGCGTGGCCGCCTTGGTGGTCATGGCCAACGTCATCGGCACCTTCCTCAACCGCGAGGAGCTCCTTTCCTTCCTCGGCCGTTTCGGCTCCGTTCCCGTCATTTCGGTCGGCGTCGATTTTCCCGGCATCCCGAGCGTCTCGATCAAGAACGCGGGCGGTATGACCGCCATCGCCGATCACCTCGCGAAGGCGCACGGGCGGAAGCGTTTCCTGTTTTTGGCGGGCCCCGCCGGCCATCCCGAGTCGACCGCCCGCGAAGCTGAATTTCGAGGTCGCGTCCGTGAGCTCCTCGGCGATGAGGGCTCGGTCGCGTCCGAAAACTGCAATTTCCAGGAAGAGGACGCCTACGCCGCGATGGAGGGCTTTATTGCCCGCGGCTGCCGAGTCGACGCCGTAGTGGCGGCCAACGATCTCATGGCGATGGGGGCGTTGCGCGCCCTCGCCGAGGCTAAGATACGGGTGCCGGAGGAAGTCTCGGTCACCGGCTTCGACGATACCGAGGACAGCCGGGTGAGCCTTCCTCCGCTCACCACCGTGCGCCAGCCGACGCGGGAACTGGGCCACGCGGCCATCCGCCATCTGGCCCGCGGACTCGGCCTCCTAGCCGAGGACGAGGCTCGGGAGGGCCCCGCCATCACGTTCGTTATCCGCGAATCCTGCGGTTGCACCCTCTCGACCATCGCCGATCCTCTTTGCGCCGAGCCGGAATCGCCTCCGGCGAGCGAGTCTTCCGCGGATCCCCTGGAAGTCCTAGTCAACGACGTGAACGGAGAGCTCCGGGCCGGAAGGAGTCCGGCGCGGCTGCGGCCGAGCGGCCTGAACGGGTCCCTACGCGACCGCGCCATGCTCGTGATCTCCGAAGGGGAGGCGCGGTACCAAGCCGCGGGCCCGCGGTGTGCCGCCCGCCCGCGCGCGGGTGGG
>JAEWSV010000432.1 GCA_023398155.1 Spirochaetota bacterium | reverse complement strand
GGGCTCGCCCTCTCCTGGTGCCGACGCGCTTCCGCCGGAGACTGGGTGAGCCACCGCATACCCTTCTCGGCCTGCCGGGCCGCCTATGAGCTCCTCATGGACTCAGGCGCCGAGTACGCGCACATCGTGCTCTCAATGGAGGAGTGACCCATGTATACGCTCTGCCTCAAACGGGACTTCGTCGCGCGCCATTTCCTCACGGCCGCCGGCAGCGGGCGGGAGGGCCTGCCCCACTCCCACGCCTACGTCGTCGAACTCCGCATCCGGGGCGAAGGGTTGGACGGCGACGGCTACCTCGTCGACCTTCGCGAGGTCGAACGCGTCCTGGATCGGGCCGTGGACCTGTTCCGCGACCGGCTCCTCAACGACCTGCCTGCCTTCACCGGCCTCAATCCTTCGCTGGAACGCTTCTGCCGCGTCCTGGCGGCAGAGATCGCGGGGAGCGAGGGTTTCAGCGCCCCGGAGGGGATCGAGGTGCGGCTCTGGGAAAACGAGAAGGCCTGGGCCTCGTGGAGCGGCCCGAATTGAGGGTCGCCCTGGTGATCTTCGGCGACCTGGACGAGCGGTCGGGAGGCTTCCTCTACGACCTAAAACTGGCGCGCGGCCTGGAAGCCGCGGGCGACGAGGTGCGCGTGGTCTCCCAGGTCGACGGCGGCGCCTTCCGGAACCTCGCGGGGAACGGCCGCGGGACGCTGCGGGCCATCGAGGCGACGCGGCCGGACCTGGTCCTCATCGACGAACTCAACCACGCGGCCACCTTACGCATCCTGCCCCGCCTCAAAAAGCGCCTCGCGGCGCCCGTCGTCGCCGTCGTCCACCATCTCCGCTCGGAAGAATCGATGGGGATGATCGGACGCGCGACGGAGCGATGGATGGAGCGGAGCTTCCTCCGCGGGGCCGACGCCTTCGTCTTCAACAGCGGGGCCACGGAGCGGTCGGCGCTCGCCCTGGCTCAGGTCGCCGGCCGGCCGCGCCTCGTCGCCTATCCGGGAAAAGACCGGTATGTCGCCGCGGCCGACGTGGAAACGGCCGCGCGCGGAAAGGCGAAGCCGCGGAGGACCGGTTCGATGCTCCGCATCCTCTTCATCGGCAACCTCATACCCCGGAAGAACTTGGATATCCTGATACGCGCCGCCGCCGCCCTCCCTCCGCGTACCTGGCGCCTGGACGTCTGCGGAGACGAGCGGATCGACCCGGCCTACGCGTTCCGCTCCGCCCTCCTGGCCAGGGAGCTCGCGGGAGACGCCGTGGCCTTCCACGGCAGGACGGACGACGGAAAACTCGCCGCGTTGCTTGAAGAGGCCGACGTCCTGGCCGTGCCTTCGGACCTGGAAGGCTTCGGGATCGTGTACCTGGAAGCCATGGCCGCGGGCGTCGTGCCCGTGGCTACTTCCCGCGGAGGGGCGGCAGAAATAATCCGCGACGGCGTGGACGGCCTCCTCGTTCCTCCCCGCGACGAGGGTGCCCTGCGCCGGGCCCTCGCCGCGTTCGCGGGTGACGGCGACCTCCTTCGCCGCATGAGGGAGGCCGCGCGTGAACGAGCGGCGGGCTTCCCTACCTGGGATGAAAGCATGCATGAGGTCCGCGGCTTCCTCCACGCTTTAGTCGCGGGAGAGCTGCCATGACGGACGCGGGTCCTTCCTTCGACGAATACCTGGACGCGAAGCGGGCCCTGGATGATCGGTCGATACACGAGCCCACTTGGCGGGCTTACCTCCGCCTCCTCCGCGCCCTCCTGGACCGGCGGGAAGCGACCAGGGCGCCCGCGGTACTGGAACTCGGCTGCGGCCTGGGCGCCCTTCTCGACCGGACCATCAGCGATCTGGACCTCGCCCCTGATCCCGGCGGGCCGCGCCTCGGCTACCTCGCCGTGGACGCCTCCGCGGAGCGCCTCGACGCCCTGCGGTCACGGTTCGCGGCCGCCCGCGGCAGGCTGACGGTCGCCCTAGAAACGCGGGCGGGCGACGCGCCGACGGTGCTCGAAGACCTAGCCGCGGAGGGCCGCAGCTTCGACGCGGTGGTTTCCCACGCCTTCGCGGATCTCATGGACCTACCGCTCCTCTGCGCGGCGGCGGCGAAGGTCCTCGCGGGAGGAGGATGCTTCTACCATTCCCTCGTCTTCGACGGCGTCACCGCCTTCATCCCCGCTTCCGCCGGGGCGGCCGAGGAGGCGACCGAAGACGGGCGCTACGTGGCCGCCTACCACGCCTCCATGGCGCGGCCATGGAACGGAAATGGCGGGCCGGAAGGCGGAGGCCCGGCGGACGGCGCGAGCGGGAGGCGGCTGCTCGGCCTCATCGCTTCTCCGCCCTGGCTTCCGGTAGGCGCGGGGCCCTCGGATTGGGTCATCCTGCCGCGCGCGGCGCGCGGGAAAGAGGGGGGCGAGGATGCCGTCGTCGCGGCGATGCTGGATTTCTTCGCGAGCGGCGTCGGTGGCCGGATGGCCGGCGCGGAGCGGGAGTCATTTTTCGCCTGGCTCGCGGCCAAACGAGAGCGGCTAGCACGCGGCGAACTGGGCTTCCACGCCCATCACTTGGACGTCCTGGCCGTCCTCGGAGGCTGAGCGTGGACGACCGTTTCGACCTCCGCCTCATGCTCGCCGACAGCCTCGCGGACTGGAAGGCCCAGCTCCGTAGGCGGTTTAACCGCGCGCCGGAGGTCCTCCTCGACTCACTCTCCTTCCTCTGCGTTCCCTTCGCCCTGCGCTTCGCCCTGCAGCTCCGCCGCTTCCACCGGCGGATCGCCGAAGCGGGACTCGGAGCCGCCTCCCGCGAGCTTCTGGAACGCTACTACGCGGGCGTCGCGTTCAGCGC
>JAEWSV010000113.1 GCA_023398155.1 Spirochaetota bacterium | reverse complement strand
GGCCGACCGCGACCGTCGGCAGCGACGGCCGCCGGCAGCGGCCGGTCGCGACGGCGGCGGCCGGCAGCGGAGACCGGCCCGGTGGGCGGGCTTAAGCCTCCGCCTCGTTCCAGTGGCCGATCTTGCGGATCTTCTGGTTGCGGTAGCGGACCAGGGACGCTACGTTGCGCTCGCAGAGATCCTCCATCTCGCGGAGGAGGACTTCCTTGATGGCCGCGGCCGCGGCGTCCACGTCGGTGTGCGCGCCGCCCGCCGGCTCGTCGATCACGCCGTTCACGACCTTGAATTCCAGGAGATCGTCGCTCGTGATGCGGAGCATGGCCGCCGCGTCCTTGGCCTTGCTCGCGTCGTGGAGGAGGATGGAGGCGCAGCCCTCGGGGCTGATGACCGAGTAGACTGCGTTCTCCATTATATAGATCTTGTCGCCCACGCAGATGCCGAGCGCGCCGCCAGAGCCGCCTTCGCCGATGATGACGCTGACGATGGGGGTCTTGAGCTGGCTGAAGTCCCGGAGGTTGCGGGCGATGGCCTCGCCGATGCCGCGCTCCTCCGCGCCGAGGCCCGGATACGCGCCCGAGGTGTCCACGAAGGTGATGATGGGGCGCTTGAACTTCTCGGCCTGTTTGGCGAGCCTGAGGGCCTTGCGGTAACCTTCGGGGTTGGCCATGCCGTGGTTGCGCCTGACGTTCTCCTTGAGGGTCCGCCCCTTCTGGTTGGCGATGATGGTCACCGGCCTGCCGGCCAGGAAGGCGACGCCGCCTACGATGGCCGCGTCGTCGCCGAAGTACCGGTCGCCGTGCAGCTCGATGAAGTCGTCGAAGATCCGCTCTATGTAGTCGAGGGCGTAAGGCCGCTCCGGATGGCGGGCGAGCTCCACGCGCCGCCAGGTGGCCTCGGCGCGGGAGCCGGCCTTGGCCTTCTCCTGGATCCGCGCGATCTCCTCCGAGACGTCCAGCCCCGAGGCCGCGGCGAGCTTCTTGAGCTCTTCGAGCTTAGCGTTGATGTCGTTAGTCTTCATCGCGGATTTCCTCTTCCTCTTCCGGGGCGCAGCAGCATCCCGGTATGTGCAGGTCGATGAGCTTGGCGAGGGTGTCCCTCTGCTGGGACCGCGGCACGATGAGGTCCACGAAACCCTTCTCGAGTTGGAATTCGGCGCGCTGGAAGCCTTCGGGCAACTTCTGGCGGATGGTTCCCTCGATGACGCGGGGCCCCGCGAAGCCGATGAGGGCCCCGGGCTCCGCGAGCGTCACGTCGGCGAGCATGGCGAAGGAGGCGGTCACGCCGCCCGTGGTCGGATCGCAGAGTACGACGAAGAAGGGGACTCCCGCCTTGTCCAGTTCCGCCGCGGCGCTCGAGGTTTTGGCCATCTGCAGAAGCGAGAAGATGCCTTCCTGCATGCGCGCGCCGCCCGAGGTGGCGTAGAGGATGACGGGAAGCTTTTCCTTGGCGCCCTTCAGCAAAGCCCGGCTCACCTTCTCCCCGACGACGGAGCCCATGGAGCCGCCCATGAAGTTGAAGGACATGACGCCGAGGATCGCGCTCTTGCCCTTTATGGTGCAGGTCCCCGTGATGACGGCTTCCTTCATGCGGGCCTTGACCTCGGCTTCCGAAAGCTTCTCCTCGTAGCCCGCCAGGTCGATGGGGTTGAGCGATCTGAGGTTCGCGGAGAACTCCACGAAGCTCATCTGGTCGGCGAGGTAAGCGATGCGGTCGGCCGGTTCCATGCGGTAGTGGTGGCCGCAGGACGGACAGGTCCCGAGGCTCGAGGCGATCGCCGCGGCGTCGTGGACGGCCTTGCAGGAAGGGCAAGTCGCTTCCGGCGCGGCGGCCGCGGACGGCGAAGCGGCGGCCGCGGACGGCCAAGCGGCGGCGCCGGAAGCGGCGGATACGGAGCGGTCAGCGGACATCCTCGACCTCCTTCTCTATCTCGGCGTAGTACGAAGTGCCGAATTGGCCGGAGCGGAATTTCCGGTGCTTGATGATGAAACGCTGCTGGGCGATGTTGGTCTTGATCCCTTCCACGACCAGCTCGGAGAGGGCTCGGTCCATCCGGTCGAGCGCCTGGCCGCGGGTCGCCGCGTGGACGATGAGCTTGCCGACCATGGAATCGTAGTGGGGCGGCACGACGCAGCCCGAGTAGAGGAACGAGTCGAAGCGGACGCCCGGGCCGCCGGGCACTTCCAGGCGGGTCACTTTTCCCGGGCTGTGCGCGTTGACGCGGCACTCGACCGACCAGCCTGAGATCCGCACCGCGGCGCTCTCGATGTCCATGCGGCCCTCGACGCAGGCGAGGATCTGCTCGCGGATGATGTCGACTCCCGAAACGAACTCGCTCACCGGGTGCTCCACTTGGACGCGGGCGTTCACTTCCATGAAGTAGAAGTTCTTGCCCGCGACGAGAAATTCTATGGTGCCGGCGCCGCGGTACTTGAGCTCGCGGAACATCTTGACGGCTCCCGCGGCCATGCGCTTGCGCATCGCGTCGTCGCAACCGGGTGAAGGGCTCTCCTCGATCAGCTTCTGGTGGCGTTTCTGCACGGAGCAGTCGCGCTCGCCGAGGACCGCGACGTTGCCCTTACCGTCCGCCAGGATCTGGAGCTCCACGTGCCGCGGGTCCTCCAGGTACTTTTCGATGTAGACCGTGCCGTCGGCGAAATTGGCTTCCGCTTCCCGGCTCGCTATCGAGAGGTTCTCGGGAAGCTCGGCGGAGGACCGCACGACGCGCATGCCCTTGCCGCCGCCGCCCGAGGCCGCCTTGATGATCACCGGATAGCCGAGCTTCTCGGCCGCCGCGACGGCGGCGCGGGGATCCGACACGGCGCCGTCGGTGCCCGGCGTGACGGGGAGTCCGAAGCGGGCCGCCGTCTCGCGGGCGCGGACCTTGTCGCCGAGGAGGTCGATGACGTCCGGGTCGGGACCGATGAAGATGAGGCCCGCCTTGACGACTTCGCGGGCGAAGGCCGAGTTCTCGGAGAGGAAGCCGACGCCGGGGTGGATGGCCTCGCAGCCGGTGCGCGTGGCCGCGGTGATGAGGTGCTCGCGAACCAGGTAGCTCTTCGCCGAGGCGGGCGGCCCGATGCAGACGGCCTGGTCCGCGAGGCGGACGTGGAGGTTGTCCTTGTCCGCCGTGGAGTAGACCGCCACGGTCTCGATGCCGAGCTCCCGGCAGGCGCGGATGACGCGGACCGCGATCTCGCCGCGGTTCGCGATGAGGAGCCGTTTTATCACCGGCGTCTCCTCAGCTCCGCTTCACTTCGAAGAGGACCTGGCCGTACTCCACGAGGTCCCCGTTCGAGGCCTTCACCGCGACGATCTCGCAGTCGAACTCGGCTTCCAGGTGGTTCATCATCTTCATCGCTTCCAAGATGCACAAGGTCTGGCCGGCCTTGACCTTGGTCCCCACTTCCACGAAGGAGGGTGAATCGGGGCCGGGCGAGCGGTAGAACGTGGCCACGATGGGGCTCGTGATCGTCTCCGCGTTCGGAGCGGCGATCACGGGGAGCCCCAGGTGCACCGCGGGCGCGGGGGCTACGGCGGGCGCGGGGGCGGAGCCGGAGACGGCCGCGGCGGCACCTCCCTTGCGGAGTACGAGCTTGGTGGAACCGTCGGTCAGTTCCAGCTCGGTCAGGTCGCTCGATCCGAATTTATCCACGAGGGAAAGCAGCGTTTTATCGTCCATGGTTACTCCTACAGGCCCGCGGGGTCCACGTCGGCTTCGTAGTCGACGCCGGCCACGTCGAAGCCGTGCGCTTCCAAGAAATCGTGCTTGAAGCCCGCGACGTCCGCGAGCTCGAAAAGGTTCTCTTCGGTGATGCCCTTCATGCGGGTAGCCGTCTCCTTCTGGACGTCCGGCCGCATCTCCCAGTCGTCGATGCGGATGCGGCCCGCCTCGTCCACGCTCACCTTGGAGGCGTCGACGGCCGCTCCCGGCGCGTAGAGCCGGTCGCGGTACAGGCGCACGAGCTGCTCGATGCAGCCTTCGTGGAGGCCCATTCCCTTCATGACCTTGAAGAGGCTGGAGATGTAGAGGGGAATGATGGGGATGACGGCGCTCGCCCGGGTGACGAGGGCCTTGTTGACGGAAACCCAGGCGGCGCCGCCGGAAGCGCGGAGGGAGGCGTCGAGGCGCTTGGCCGTCCGCTCCAAGTGCTCCTTGGCCCGGCCGATGGTGCCGTTCTTGTAGATGGCCCAGGAGAGTTCCGGCCCGAGGTAGGTGTAGGCTACCGTGCGGGCGGAGGGAGAGAGGACGCCCGCGTCGCGGAGGGCCTCTATCCAAAGGGCCCAATCCTCGCCGCCCATGACCTTCACGGTGCTCGCGATCTCTTCGTCGGTGGCCGGCTCGGCGGTCGCCACGGCGAGCTTGCCTGAAAGCATGTCCATGGTCGTGCCGGAATAGGTAGCCCCGATGGGCTTGATGACCGACCGGTACATCACCCCGTCCCGGGGATCCACGCGGACGGGGGAGGCGAGGGAGTAGACCACGAGGTCCACCGTTGCGCTCACGCCCGCGGCCGCGGCGGTCTTCTTGATCGCTTCCACGGCGGCGGCCTTGATCTCGTCGGAGAAGGCGTCGCCGTCCAGGGTCGCCGCGGCGAGGCCCGCGGCCTTCGCCTCCGCGTCGAAGGCCAGGTTGTCGTACCAGCCGGGCGTTCCCGGCTTCGTCTCGGAACCGGGCTTTTCATAGGAGACGCCCACGGTGGCGGCTCCGTACCCGAAGGCCGCGGCGATGCGGCTCGCGAGGCCGTAGCCGGTGGAACAGCCGAGTACGAGGACGAGTTTGGGCGCTCCCTGCGGAGCCGCCTTCCGCGCCGCAGCCGCGTCGACTCCGTTCGCCAAGGTCTTTCGGACGTACTCTATCTGGCTATGCACCATGGCCGCGCACCCCTTCGGGTGGCTGTTGAGGCATATGTTGTTGCGTATCATCGGCTTGATTTGCATGGGTTCTCCTTCAATTGGCGCGCAGAGGGGGCATTTTAAACGGGGCTGCCCACGAGGCAGAGCCATTCGGCCTCGGCGGCGAGCTCCTCGCCCACATACGCCTTCCCGGCTTGCTTGAGCATCTTGGCGGAGACGCGGAGGTTCGTGATCTCCAAGCGGACCTCGTCTCCGGGGCGGACCTGGCGGCGGAATTTAGCCTTATCTACGGTGGCGAGGAAGAAGAGGGCGTCGTCGCCCATCGTGCCGAGCTTGCGCATGCCCGCGCCGCCCGCCTGGGCCATCGTCTCTATGAGGATGACGCCCGGCACCACGGGGTACTCGGGGAAGTGGCCCGCGAAGAAGAAGTCGTCCTCGGTGAACTTCCGCCGGGCCACGACGTGTTCGGCATCCGCCTCGTCAATCGAATCGACGAAAAGAAAGGGCTTCCGGTGCGGCAAGAGGCCTTCGATCTCGTTCATGCGTACCTCCTGAATACCACTACGCCGTTATGGCCGCCGAATCCGAGCGATCCGGAAGCCGCCACATCGATCTTTCCGTACTGGACTTTATTGGGCACGTAATCCAGGTCGCACGAGGGATCGGGATTTTCCAGGTTGATGGTCGGCGGGTAGAAACCTTCGCGGATGGCCAGGACGGAGGCGACCGCCTCTATGGCGCCGGCGCCCGCGATACAGTGGCCGGTCATGCCCTTGGTGGAGGAGACCTTCATCTTATAGGCGTGGGGCCCGAAGGCGAGCTTGATCATCGCCGTTTCGGTTGGGTCGTTGATCTCGGTGGAGGTGCCGTGCGCGTTGTAGTACTGCACGTCCTCCGGCCTCACCCCCGCGTCCGCGAGCGCGGCTTTAATGGCCCGCGCGCCGCCTTCCCCGGAAGGGTCGGGGGAGGTGATGTGGTAGGCGTCGGCCGACACGCCGTACCCGGCGAACTCCGCCAGGATGGTCGCGCCCCGCGCCGCCGCGTGTTCCTCGGACTCCAGGACGAACATGGCCGCGCCCTCTCCCATGACGAAGCCGTCGCGGTCCGCGTCGAAGGGGCGGCTCGCCTTCTCCGGTTCGTCGTTGCGCTTGGTCGATAAAGCCTTGAGCATCTGGAAGCCGCCGATGGCGAAGGGGACGATGGCGGCCTCGGTGCCGCCCGCGAGTATGACGTCGCAGCGGCCCGCGCGGATCAGGTCGAGGGCCTGTCCGAGGGCGTCGGTGCCCGACGCGCAGGCGGTGACCTGGGTGAGGGCGAGGCCCTGGAGGCCCCAGAGCATGGAGATGTTGCCCGCCGCCTCGTTCCCGATCATGAGCGGGACGGTGAGCGGCAGCATGCGCCGCGGCCCGTTCGCCAGGAGCTTGCGGAACGATTCTTCCACGATCTCGAAGCCGCCGATGCCGTTCCCGATCACTACGCCGAAACGCGTCGGGTCGGCTTTGAGCGTCGGCCGGCCGCCTTCTTCGGCGGCGGGGGCGAGCAGTGCGGCCTGTTCCAGGGCCTGGGCGCTCGCCGCGGCGGCGAACTGGGTGAAGCGCGCCATCTTGCGGGCGTCCTTCTTGTCGATCCAGCGGGAAGCGTCGAAGTCCTTCACTTCCGCGGCTATCTTCACGTCGAAGTCCGCGGTATCGAAGAGCGTCGTCTTGGCGACTCCGCTCTTGCCCGCCTTGAGGGCGGCTGAAAATTCTTCTATCGAGTTTCCTATGGGCGTGACGGCGCCCATTCCGGTAATGACTATTCGTTTCTGCATGGCATTTCCTTTATATAAACATTCCGCCATCTACGGCAAGCACTTGGCCGGTGATGTAGGTGGAAGCGTCCGAGGCCAGGAAGAGGGCGGCACCGGCGACGTCGTCGCCCGTACCGGCGCGCTTCAAGGGTATATGTTCGATGTATTTGTCCCTGATCGCCTCGGGCACCGCTTCGGTCATGTCGGTGGCGATGTAGCCCGGAGCGATGGCGTTGCCGCGGACGCCGCGGCTCGCGACTTCTTGGGCAAGGCTCTTCGTGACGCCGATGAGGCCGGCCTTGCTGGCCGCGTAGTTCGCCTGGCCGCCGCCGCCGTGCTGGCCGACGACGCTGGACATGTTGATGATGGAACCCGATTTCTTCCGGATCATGTCGCGGGCGACTACCCGGGCGACGAGGAAGGACGCCGTGAGGTTCACGTCCAGGACGCGCTGGAAGTCGGCGAGCGACATGCGGAAGGAAAGGCCGTCCTTCGTGATGCCCGCGTTGTTGACGAGCACGTCGAAGCCGCCCGATTCCTTCAGGGCCGCTTCGATCGGGGCTTCGACGGAATCCAGGTTTCCCAGGTCGGCGGTGATCCAGTGGAGCTTGCCGCCCGCGGCCGCTATCCGCGCGGCGAGGTCTTGCGGCTCCTTGGTTCCGAGGCCCCAGACCTCCGCGCCTTCTGCGATGAACCGTTCCGCGATGGCCCGGCCGATGCCCCGGGACGCCCCGGTCACCAGGGCTTTCTTGTTTTCCAACTGCATGTTCGTTCTCCCTTCGTTCAATGGGACGCCAGGGCCGCGAGGGCGGCGTCGATGTCGGCGAGCGTGCCCGCCGTATACACGGGGCGATCGCTCAGAGAATCCTTCCAGAGGCCCGAAAGGACCTTGCCGGGGCCGACTTCCAGGACCGCCGCGGCTTCTACCTCGGCCAGCGCCGCTTCTTCGGCTACCCAGCGCACCGGTTCGGTGATCTGGCGCAGGGCTAGCCGCTTAGCTTCGGCGCCGCTCGCCACCCGGCCGCCCGTGACGTTGGAAAAGAGGGGCAGGACGGGATCCGCGAAGGAGACGGTGTCGAGGAGGGGCGCGAATTCCCGTGCCGCCTCCGAGACGAGCGGCGAATGGAAGGGGCCGGCGACTTGGAGCCGGATCACGCGCTTGGCTCCCGCGGCCTTGAAACGGGTCTCCGCCTCGGCCAGGGCCGCGGCCGTTCCGGCGACCACCGTCTGGCGGGGGGAGTTGAAGTTCGCGGCGAAGAGCCCTTCGAGTCCGGCGACCTTCCATTCCAGGACGAGGGCTTCCACGGTCTCGCTCGGCAGGCCGAGCACGGCCGCCATGCCGGGCGCTTCTCCGGCCGCCGTTTGGGCTATGCGGTCCGCGGCCGCCTGCATGGCCTTTCCGCGGCCGGCGACGAGCCGGAAGCAGTCTTCCGTGGAGACGACGCCCGCGACGGCGAGCGCCGCGTATTCGCCCAGGCTGAACCCCGCGCAGGCCGCCGGTTCGACGCCTCGCTCGCTAAGCGCGGTCGCCGCGGCCAAGTTGGCCACGGTGAGGGCGGGCTGCGAAAGGTCCGTCCGCTTGAGCTCTTCCGGACTCGCCGTCCGGAGCAGCTTTTCCAGGTCCATCCCCGCGGCCGCGGAGGCGACGCCGAAGAGGTCGCGCGCCGCGGCGCTCGCCTCCAAGAGATCCACGGCCATGAGCGGATACTGGGCTCCCTGGCCGGGGAAGAGGAAAACGGCTTGGGTTTTCTTCGTTACCATACGATCAAGTTCCCCGCGTAGGTGAGCCCCGCGCCGAAGCCCACCGTCATGATGAGATCCCCGCGGACCAGCTTGCCCGCACGGGCGAGCTCGTCCAGGGCGAGGGGGATGGAGGCCGCCGAAGTGTTCGCGTACTCCTCGATGTTCAGGTAGAATTTTCCTTCCGGGATGCCGAGCCGCTTGGCCGCGGCTTGGACGATGCGGGCGTTGGCCTGGTGCGGCACGATCCACGCGAGGTCGTCCACCGAGACGCCTTCTTCGGTCAGGAGCTGCCGAATGGTGTCCGTCACCGCCTTGACCGCGAAGTTGTAGACGGCCTGGCCGTTCATCTCCAGATGGGGCGGAGC
>JAEWSV010000097.1 GCA_023398155.1 Spirochaetota bacterium | reverse complement strand
CCCAATGGGTCTATATGGATTCGTTCGAAGGCCTCGCGAGAATCCCCCTTGATCGCTACCGCGACCGCATCGAAACCTTCGACCCGCGGGACGACGGCTATGCCGAACGCTTACGTACCTTATTCGTTTCCGACGGACGGCGACGGCTCTTCGTGCCCGATGCTTCGGCGAGCCGTCTCCGGGTAATCTCAGCGTTATTCCCCGAAGCGGAAATCTCCGTCGCGGCCCCGCCGGCCGGCGCCTCGTTCATCGACCTCATCCTCTGCGTCGCCGCAGCCGCCGCGGTCTTCTTGTGCGGAGCCCCCAAGGTCTTGGCCGCGGCTATTCCGGCCTTCGTCTCCCTCGCCCCTTTCGGCGGCGCGGGTATCGCCGCCGCCGGATTGTTCGCCTCCGCGCTGCACATGACGGCCGACGTCGCGCGGGAGGTTTTCCGCTCTTGGCGCGGGGCGCAGGCGCTCCGTTCCCGGCCGTGGCTCTTGGACGGGCTTCCTCCCGCGATCGTCTGTTTGGTCGGCGCCGCCGCGGCCTGCGCGCTCGGCGGCATTCCGGTCGTCGCCGCAACCCTTTCCTTTTCCGCCGGCTTCGCCGCGGTCATCGCGGGGATAGATCTTCAGGAACTCCGGCGGGCCGATCGGGGGCATCCTAAGTTCGCTCCGGTCAACCTTTCCCGCTTCTCCGGCACCCTCGCGGCCTCTCGGACGGCCCTTCCCTTCGCGGTCGCGGCCCTCGTATCCGTTTTCCTCTCCATTTCGGGTCTCGGTTCTCCGAGGCTGCCTTCCTCGCCGTCCCCGCTCATCGCCCATCCCTCGGTGAACGAGGGGGACTACCGTTCCCACATCGAATATCAGAGATCCTTCTCAGTCTCTAAACTCTCCGCGGAGGCCTCCCCTTCCTACGGCCGATACCGGCTCGGTCCCGACGGGCTCGTCCAGGCGGGCGCCGAACAGGACTACGGCCGCGAATCGGGCAAGCTCGAACTACCGCCGGCCGAGAGAATGCTCATATACGCGGCCCCCGCTGAAACGAAGACGCGTTCGGCGGTCGGGCCGCTCGCCGCTCTCGCCGCGGTATTCGCGGTCGCTTTTCCGGCCCTCTCCCACGAGACCCGGAGACGTAAACGGGCGAAGGGCCTCGAATCCCTCGCGGATAAACGGATAGCTGCATGAAAACGTATGGTTTCGCCAAAGGCGGTTTCGTATACGAGGACACTTCGGCGCCCAAGCGCGATCGGAGCGTCGTCGCCTTCCTGCCCGCGCTCTCCGTCCTGCCCCTCATCCAGCACGCCGGTCCGCCGGTGAAGCCGGTGGTGGCGATCGGCGACCGCATCGGCGAAGGGATGGTGGTCGGGAGATCCCACACGCACGGAGCCGCGAACGTCCACGCTGCGGTTCCAGGCCGCGTCGTGCGGAGCGTCCAATGGCCGATGCCCGACGGGAGGTTGAGCCCCGCCCTCGTGGTGCGGCTGGAAGGAGCCTTCGATAAACTCGGAAAACGGCAAGACCTGTTCGTATGGAACGGCCTACCTCCGAGCGAACTCCAAAAGATCATCGCCGAAAAGGGCGTGGTAGAGCTCGAGGAGCCCGGTAGGCCCGTCGCGGAACTCGTCGCCGCCTCGCGCGCGAGCGGAGGTAAATCTACCGTAGTGGTTCGCGCCGTATTCGATGATCCCTGGCTGGCGGCGGACTACGCGGTCTGCGCCGAACGTATGGAAGCCGTAGCCGAAGGCGTCGCGATCGTCGTGAAAGCCTCAGGCGCGGCGAGGGCCGTATTCGCGGTCTCGGCCCCCGAATATTCCTTGGGCGAGGCCTTCGCAGCCGCCATCGCCCGTTTCGAGCTGAACGCGGAGGTCGTCGCCCTGGAAAGCCGCTATCCGCAGCGCAACGGCAGGGAGTTGGAAGCGGCGCTCCGCAAGTACGAACGGCGCGAAGGCCGCCAGCTCGGCGAGCTTCTTCCCGTGAGCCCTTCCACCTTCGCGGCAGTGTACGATGCGGTCAGGCTCAATAAGCCCCTCGTCGAACGCTACGTCGCGGTCGGAGGCGGCGCCGTCAAACAACCGACCGTGCTCCGCATCCGTATCGGTACGCGGATCGGCGACGCCATCGCGGAATGCGGCGGATTCGTGGAGGAGCCCAAGCGCATCGTGACGGGGTCTCCGCTTATGGGACTTGAAGTCTTCGACCTGGATTCGCCGATTACGAAGACGACGGTCGCCGTCGTGGCGCTGACCGATAAACAGATCGGGGGAACGACGGTCCGCGACTGCATCGGTTGCGGAGAGTGCCGTAATGTATGTCCGGTCGGCCTGGACCCGGAACACTTATTCAAGCTTGCCCGCCAAGGGAGGCACGACGCGGCCCTCGCGGACGGCGCCCAATCCTGCCACGGCTGCGGTTGTTGCGCGGCGCTCTGTCCCTCGCGGCTTCCCCTGAGCGCGATGATCAGACGGAGCGCAGAACTGGGAGAACGCCGATGACCGAAACGCAGAATAGGACCGGCCTCACCCCCCAAGTCCATCTTTCTCCCGCTGCCGCGACGCGCATGTGGCTCGTCTCCGCTTGCGCACTGGCTCCGATACTCCAATCGTCTCTGAGCGACGGTTTTTCCTCCCTGTTCATCGCCGTGGTCGCCGTGGCGGCCGCCCTGGCCGCCGAACTCATCTTGGACTCGGGGGCCGGCCGGTTTTCCCTCGGCGACGGCAGCGCGGTCGCCTCCGCCCTCATCCTTACCCTGCTGCTTCCCAATACCATCAATCCGCTGGTTCCGGCCGTGGCCTCCTTCTTCGCCATCATCGTCATCAAGCAAAGTTTCGGCGGCTTGGGGGCGAATTGGTTCAATCCCGCTATCGGCGGGTGGCTGTTCGCGCGCGTTTCCTGGCCGACCATGTTCACCGACGCCCTCGGTTCGTCGCCGCTCGTCCTGTTGGAATCCTCGATTTCAAAAGGGCTCGGCGATCCGAGCGGCTCCCCGCTCGCGGTGCTCAAGATCGCGGGTTATAAGCCGAGCTCCTTGGATACGGCCTTGACGGCCCAAGCCAACGGCAGCGTCTTGTCGGCGATCGGCGTGGAATTATCGGGGGGATACCTCGATTTATTTTCCCCTGCGCACTCCGGAATCATCGCGGACCGCGGGCTCGCCGCCCTCCTGCTCGCGACCATCGTCCTCCTGGCATCCGGCTCTTCCAAATCGTTCATTCCCGCGGTTTTCCTCGGCGCTTTCTTGATGATGGTCAGGCTCGGAGGAGCCCTACCGTACGGAGGCGCGGTGGGCGGCGGCGACATGCTGTTCGCGCTCCTCACGGGCGGAACGGTGCTGGCCGCCTTCCTTCTCGCCGCCGATCCCGCCACGGGGCCGAAATCGAACCTCGGATCGGTCGGCGCTGCCGTCGTTGCCGGCATACTCGCCTATTTCCTGCGATTTCAGGGAGCCGAACCCTACGGAACGGCCTTGGCAGTGGGATGCGTGAACGCCCTCGTTCCGATCGTCCGACGAATCGAACGGAACGGCCTCTACCTGACCTGGAGGACCCGATGACCCAAGTCCGAAGGGAGCGCGGCCTCGCGTCAGAATACGGCCTCGTCCTCGCATGGTTCGCGGCCTCGCTCCTCCTCGTGGGCGTCCTCGGCTTCTTCGCCGCTTCCGCGCGCGGGCGGCTCGTCGCCCGGTCGGTCAATGCCGTCCTTGAGCGAGCGGGCGAACGGCGCCGGCTGTCGGCCCCCGCTTCACGGTGGGGGATCGAAGGCCGCGCTGCGGCGACCGATCTCCGGTTTGCCCTGGAAACAGGCACGGGCGGCGCTGTGGTCTTCACCGTGAACGGGGGAGGGGAGGTCGCGTCCTGCGTCGCCCTGATCGACAACCGTGGTGCCGTCGAGCGGGTGCTCCCGTTGGATGCCGGCTCCGCCGCCGCTCTCGATCGGCTCCCGGCCGGCCTTCTGCGCGCGTACGAAGCCCGGATCGAAGCGGGTGAGCGTATGGTCCGATCCAAGGAGAAACCGTGATGAACGATTACGCGAGGGACGGCTCCTCTTTCTGGTCTGCCGATAGTCCATTGGCCTCCCTCGCCTGCATCGGACTCTTGGTGATCGCCACGGGCCGGCTCGCGTTCGCGGTCGTGGCGGGTTCCTCCCTCGTGTTCGTGTACCTCGCGACGATTCTTCTCCTCCGCTTAAGCCGTCCGCTGCTCACCGAACGGATCCGCGGCGCCGTTTCCGTAGTGGTGTCGTCTTTCTTCGCCGCCGTTTTCCTGATGTTCGTATCCTTGCTTTCGCCGATCGTCGCGGAAGAGTGCTCGTTCTTCGTGGCGCTCGGACCGGTGGCGTTCATCGCGTCCGGTATGGCGAGCCGTTGCGCCCGGGATTCGCTCTCGGCTTCCGCGCTCCGTTCGGCCGCGGAATCGCTTATCGTCATGGCCTTGCTCATCGGCTTCGCCCTGATCAGGGAACCGCTCGCG
>JAEWSV010000154.1 GCA_023398155.1 Spirochaetota bacterium | reverse complement strand
TCGGGAGGCGACCTGCTCCCCGGGGCGACCATCGAGCTGCGCCGGCCTGAGACCTCCGAGTCCGCGGCCGAGCCGTTCCTTATCGCCAAGGAATCGACGCGGGAAGGGACCGCGAAGATCGGCCTCGCGCTTCCTTCGCCCGACCTCCCGCCCGGCGTCTACGAGCTGACGATCACCAACCCGGGAGGGCTATCGGTCACTGTCCCGCGCGCGTTCCTGATCCAAGGCGATAAGCCGCTGAAAGTCTCCGTATCCGTCGGCTCCGCCCCCTGGATCGCGCTTTACGACTCGTGGTACACGGAGGCCTGGTCCGGGACGTTTTTCCCGATCGGTTTCGTCGGTAGGCTCTCGGCGTTCTTCCGTAAGCAGCGGTACGGCTCCTTCGGCGCCGAATTGTCGTTCACGGGCCGAGCCATGCAAGGCGGGAGCGAAGACGCCGCCATCGATTCCACGATGGGTTTGATCGGGGCGAACGGCCTCTTCAAACACGCGTTCTCAAAGACCGTCGCGGCGGGGCTCAGGACCGGAGGCGGGGTCGCCATGAGCCGTCACGCCTTCGACTACAGCGGATCGACCGGCTCGGAACTCTACAGCATGGATCCCTATGCCTCGCTCGGCCTTTCCTTCCTGTATTTTCCGTCCAAACGGATCTTCGTTGAGACCGGCATCGATTGGATGCACCTCTTCACCAGCGGCTTCACGGAAGGCGGCCTCCAGCCGGCCGTCACGGCTGGCGTGCTCTTCTAGCCGACCGGCGGGGCGTCCCGCGCGGCGTCCCGTCTTCTCCACGCGGCGAGGCTCGCGAAGAGGATGACGGGAAATATGGCCGCGGCGCCGAGCCCGACCTTGAGTCCGAAAGTCTCCGAAGCCGAAGCGGCGGACGCGAGGCCGCCGGCTTGGCCGGCCGACGATCCCGCGACGAGCGAGGCCGCGGCGCCGGCGAGCCAGGGGCCGAGTGAAGCGCCGAGGTCGCCGCATACGGCCAGGAGGCCGAACATCAGCGTGCCGCCCTTGGGGAAGGCCGCGGAGCTCAGGCTGAAGGTGCCGGGCCAGAGGAGGCTCACCGAGAGCCCGCAGAGGGCGCAGCCGAGCAACGATACGACCGGAACGGGGGATAGGACCGCGACGGCGTAGCAAATGACGCAGAGGGCCGCGCAGGCGAGCATGGCCCCTTTAAGCGGAAGCCGATGGCCCAGGACGCCGTAGATCGCGCGGCCCGTGCCCATGAAGACGGCGAAGAGGCAGGGACCCAGGAGGTCGCCGAGGAGCTTATCCACGCCGAGGCCTTTCTCCGCGAAGTAGGAGGACCACTGCGCCATGGTAAGCTCCGACGCTCCCGCGCAGACCATGAGGACCAGCGCGACTACGAAGCGGCCGTCGGCGAAGAGGGTGCGGAGCGGCGTGCGCTCGTGCTCCGCGACATGCGGCGCGAGCGGGGAGCGGGTGAAGCGGAAGAGGTTGTAGAGCGGCACGAGCGCCCAGAACAAGGGCAGCACCGGCCAGTACGCCCTACCCAGGATCTTGATGATGACCGTGGAGACGAGGACGACGGTCACCTGCCCCCAGCAATAGAAGGAATGGAGGAGGCTCATCGCCGACGCTTTGGCGTCTCCCGGGAGGGCATCCACGATGGGGCTGATGAGCACCTCTATGATGCCGCCGCCTACGGCGTAGATCACAACGGCCGCGGTGAGCGCGAGGTAGGGGTCCTCCGTCAGGAACGGCAGGACGCCCAGGCAGACGAGGCCCGCGGCGCTGCACGCGTGGGCGATTACCGCCGACGCGCGGTAGCCCAGCCGATCGGCGTACCGCATAGCCAGGAAATCGGCCAGGATCTGGGTCCCGAAGTTGACCAGGATGAGCCGCCCGATCATCTCCAGCGAGATGCCGAACTCTTCCCGGAAGACGACGAAGAGGAGCGGCGCCAGGTTGTTGGTGATGGCCTGGGTGATGTAGCCCAGGTAGCAGGATCGGATCGTGTACTGGTAGTCGGTCCTCATGATGAATATCCTCGCCGCGTCGATGGTCGCCCTCTAGGCGCCTTTCTTCTGTTTCTTCCGCCGATACATGGCCGCGTCGGCGATCTTGAAGTGTCGATCGAAGTCGGAATCGCCTTCCTCCAGCACGGAATGCCCGAGGGATATGTCGCAGGGGTAGTCCCTCCGTAGCGCCGACAACTCGGCGGCCAGGGACTGTTGGACGCGGAGAAGGCTCGCTTCATCGGGACAAGGGAGGAAGAAGACGAACTCGTCGCCGCCGATGCGGAATAGGACATCGCTCGAACGGATGACCTTTTTCAGGACCTCGGCGCAGGAGACCAGATACTCGTCGCCGACCTTGTGGCCGTATCGATCGTTGACCGCCTTGAGGTTGTCGACGTCCGCGACGAAGAGGGCCAGGGGCCGCGGCATGGTTTCCAGCATCTCGCGCTTCCGCAGTTCGAAGCAGGTCCGGTTCAGGCACCGGCAAAGCGTATCGGCATACGCGCGCCGCTCCAAGTCCTTGATGAACGTGCCCATCGCCTGCAGATCGTAGAGGGTTATCGAAAAACCGATGCGCGTATCGCGTTTGTCCAGGATATCCCTCTGCCGAAAATAGAGTATATGGGAGCCGCTGACCGACTGGACGAATACGGACGGATCATCGCCGCCTTCGCTGCCGATATCGATAGGTGAGAAAGCGCTGCCGTCCAATAAACGCCCGTAACGCAAGTACCGCCCCAGAGGGAAGTCGATCTCGGCGAAGTACCGTTTCGCCTCTTCGTTGAAATGCACCAGTTCGTCGTCGTCGTTGAACATCAGGACCGGCATGCCGATCGTGTCGTAGAAGCGGTATTTGCCGAAATAGATCACCCGGTCATCTTCGTCCAGGAAGTTGGCCCAATAGAATACGCTCACGAAAACCGCGTGGACGAGGAAGGCGTACGGCTGTATCGATCCTTTGAGCATCGTGAAGTTCGAGAGGAAGAGGAACACGGCGAAAAAAAGGACGGTCACGGCGAACAGCAGCAGCACGGCGCGGTTCTTCCGATTCGGCTTGAGGCTTTGGATCACCAGGAGGACCAGGGCGACGACCGCCAGGAGATAGCAGGACACCGAATGGATCGCGAACCAAGGCCCATGGAAGATCACGAGTTCCCGCATGGGCAGGTAATCGAATCCGCCGTGCCCCGCGATGAAGAACTTCTGGAGGGGAGCCGTCACCGCGAGCGTGGAGGTAATGACGGGCACCGCGGCGAATAGCGGGAGCAGCCGGTCGCGGCTGCGGCCGAATGCGAGCCGCCAGGAAAAGAAGAACAGCCCGAAAAGGGCCAGGCTGACGCTGACGAACCCCCACTGGGAAACCAGGTAGACGGCTTCGGGGGTATCCAAGCCGTAATAGAGGAACAGGAAGAAATTCCAGAGCCCTATGCCCGCGTTGATGATGGAGATATGGTCGGATCGATCGATCGCGTGCCGTCTCCTGAGGCCTTCAAAGAAAAGGAAGAACGCGTATAAGGCGATCACGAGATGCGCAATGGATTGTATTCGCGTTTCCACTCACTACTCCCTCCCCACGTTATACTACATCGCTTCG
>JAEWSV010000082.1 GCA_023398155.1 Spirochaetota bacterium | reverse complement strand
TCTCCGCCCCGTCCCGGATCACGAGCGCGGTGGGCGGCACGAGATTGAGGAGTTCCTTGATCGCGCCGTTCGTCTTCGCGTGGGCCAGGAGTTCGAGCATCTGGCCCAGGATGACCAGCGTGATGATGATGGCCGCGGCCTCGAAATAGACGGGCACCAAGCCGCCGTGCCCTTTGAGCGAGGGCGGAAATATCTGCGGCAGGAACAGGGCGGCGATGCTGAATGTCCAGGCGATGCCCGTGCCGAGCGCGATGAGCGTGAACATGTTCAGGTTCCGCGTCGCGACGCTCTTCGCCCCTTTGACGAAGATGAAGGAGCCGAAGACGCATACCACCGGAACCGAGAGGGCGAATTGGATGAGCAGATTCGTTTTCATCGGGAAGAGCGAGGCGATCAGGCCCGCGAGGCCCGGCACGAGCTCTCCCATGGAGAGGATCAAGATCGGCAAAGAGAAGACCGCGGATAGGATGAACTTGAGGCGCATCGAGCGGTAGGCGCGGATCTCCTCGTCTTCGGCGGCCTCGGGCTGGGCGCCGAACTCCACCACCTTGACCAGGTGCATGCCGCACACGGGACAATCGCCCGGCTCGGGATACGTCTTGTCTCCCTCGTCGCGCATGGGGCAGATATACCGGTCGGCCTTTTTCGGCGCGGCCAGGTTTTGTTCCTGGAAGGAGCATTGGCAGTTGGTCACGCAGGAGCCGTCGCAGTTTTCGGTCCCGCAGATGCAGGCTTTATCCCCTGCGGCGGAAGTTCGATGATGCTCCTCGTCGGCCGCGCCGGAGTGGTCATGCCCATGGTGGTCGTGGTCGTGGCCGTGGCCGTGCTGATGCCGGCCGTGCTCGTCCGCTGCCGCGCCGCTTTCTTCCACCGGAACGAGCGTCATGCCGCACTTCGGGCATTTTCCGGGTTTGTCATAGGTCTTGGTACCTTCGCACTTCATCGGACACTGATACCGCATACTGGCCTCCAGTAATGAAGTCGTCTTTACGTCGAAACCTTCGACATCAGAGATATACTCATAAGTTTATATGCCGGGCAAAAAAAGAAAGCCCATCCGTGCGGATGGACTCTCGCTCCGTCAATGATGGTGGTGCTCGTTCCTTTGGACCGTATCCTTTTCCGAGGAAGAACCGTGGCCGCCGTGACCGCCATGACGGCGGTGCATGAAAAGATGCATCAGCGGACACGCGAGGAGGAATAGGTAGGGGCCCGCGCCTTTGAGCCGCGCGCCGTATTGGAACAAAATGTACAGCCCGGCCCCCGTAAGGAGTACGCAGGTAACGATGGGAACCGCGTGTTTGCGTAGCCATTCGCCGGCTCTCAGGATTTCTTCGTTCATAGTCGCGCCTCCGCTTTGTCCGAAAGTCCCTGCTTCCGCAGTTCGGTGTTCTTGACCGGGATTATTCCCCAGGTCCCTTGCCTACGATTGAAAATATAGAGCGCTCCTGTGAACGGAGGGTGAACGGCGGATGTCGATTCGGTGCTGATCGCGATCGGGCGCGCATCGGCGGTTCACTCACGACTCCGGGTGTCGCTATAATAGGAACATCCGCACGGTAGCGGACTTCATTGGAGGCATCGATGCGATCTTTCCGTCTCAGGACCAAAATCATCCTTTTCTTCCTCGCCCTGAGCTCCCTTTTGATCGGCGGGATGATCGCCTTCATCGCCTACAACATCAAATCCGCTTCCGAGGCGTCGGCATTCAACGAGGCCAAGGCGTGGTCCGAATCTTACGCTTCGCAGGTGGCGATCGAGCTCAACGGAGTCCAGTACGCTACGAGCGAGCTCTCGCACCTCCTGGGCCTGTACTCCCTGCTTCCCAAGGACGGCCTTCCCGGGATCATCGAGGCGATGCTGAAGACCACCCTCGTGCACGAAGAACGATTGCTCAACGTCTGGGTGGTCCTGGAGCCCGGAATCGTCGCCCCCGGCGCCCGTTTCCGCCGCGGTTGGCACCGCATGGGCGATGAAGTCTTTTTGAAGACCTACGCGGACGAGGCGCTGCCGGCCGCGTACGAGGAAGCCGAGGTCGCCATGAAGACCTTCTTGGCGGAACCCTACGACATCACGCACGGGGCCGAGGACGCGAACGCGACGACCACGGAACTAGCGAGCAGCATCGTGGCGCCCATCATGGACGCCGAAGGGAGGATGATCGGCGTCGTCGGCGCTGACTTCAGCCTATCCTATTTCCAAGAAAAGCTGGGATCGGTGAAAGTGTTCGATTCGGGGTACGGGGAACTCTTGACCGATAAAGGGACCATCGTCACCAGCCGCGATCCCGGGATGATCGGAAAGAGCGCGCACGAGCTGGAGGACGAACAGGCGGACCTCGTCCGCGCCGCCCTCTCGAAGGGCGACCCGTTGGGCTTCGTGTCCGCGGGAGACGAGCACGGGACGCGCTCGTACAAGTACCTCGCCCCCGTGAACCTCGGGACGGACAGCGCACCCTGGAGTTTCCTCGTCGTCGTCCCGGTGGGCGAAGTGCTCGCCAAGGTCGATCGGTTAGTCTTCGCCACGCTCGTGATCGGAACGCTCGGACTCCTCCTGCTCGCGCTCGCCGTCATGCCGGCCATTTCGCGGTTGATCAGACCGCTCAACGCGACGGTCGGCATGCTGGAGGAAATCGCGGGCGGGAAAGGCGACCTCACGCGAGTCATCGAGACGCGGCAAGGAGACGAGGTCGGCCTCCTCGCCGTATCCTTCAACCGCTTCACCGCTTCCTTGCGCGGCATGATCGCGAACATCGTGTCCGCGGCCGGCGAACTTTCGGAAACCGGCAGAAAGCTTTCCGTGAACATGGAAACGGTCGCCTCCGCCGTCACGGAGATCGCCGCGAACGTGCGGAGCCTCCGGGCCGGCGTCGATCGCCAATCCGACAGCATCGGATCATCCTCCGCTTCCATCGACCGGATCGTCGAGCGGATCGAACGGCTGAATCGCCTGGTCGAGGATCAGGCCGCGGGCGTGGAAAAATCTTCTTCCTCGATCGAGGAGATGATCGCCTCGGCCAAGACGGTGGCCGAGAACGTCGATAGGGTCGGCGCCCATTATCGCGACCTGATGCGCGTTGCCGACGACGGCACCGCCGAGATTTCCGACGTGGCCCGGCTCGCGCAAGACATCGAGCGGCAATCCCAGTCCCTCAGCGAGGCGAACGACCTCATCGCGGGGATCGCTTCCACGACCAACCTCCTGGCCATGAACGCCGCGATCGAAGCGGCCCACGCGGGCGAGGCGGGAAAGGGGTTCGCCGTCGTGTCCGACGAGATCCGGAAACTGGCGGAAAGCTCCACCGACCAATCCAGGAGCATCGACCAAAACCTCAAGTCGATCCAGGGCTCGATCGCGGCCATCGTCGCCGCCTCCGGCACCGCCGAACGGACCTTCGGCCAGGTCCGCTCATCGATCGCCACCCTGCACGGGTTGCAGGAAGAGGTGAAGGGCGCCATGGCGGAGCAGAACGCCGGTTCCGCGCAGATACTGGAAGCCTTGGGGTCGATCAACGCGGTCACCGCCGAAGTCCGCGGAGCTTCTTCCGAAATGAAACTGGCGAGCGCCTCCGTCGTGGCGGAAATCAGGACGCTCTTGGATACCAGCGAGGAAGTGCGGCGCGGCATCGGCGAGATAGCCGCCGGGACCGAAGAAATCGACCGTTCGATGGTCTCCGTTTCCGACCTCTCGCGCAAGAATTCGGAAAACATAGCCGCCGTCGGGGCCGAAGCGGGACAGTTCAAGATCGATTGAGCGGGTGCGATCCGCTGAGCCATGCATCAGCCGGATCAGCTCGCCAACGCATCGATATCGACGGCTTCTTTTTGCGACCCCCCGATTATCCGTATGAGGACTTGATGCGGAAGACAGGCGATCCATTGTCCTGATTTGGAGATACGGCCCATTCGGATACAGATATTGTTCGGACAATCCGAACTCGTGACGCGGACGGTCCCGGATTCGATCGCGATCGCGCAGACGCCCGGCCTGCCTACCGGCGGGAGGAGGAGGTCGGCCTTGAGCGGGAAGAGCCACGTCCCCTCGGGAGCGCGTACTTCGACCGTGAGCTTACCGCCGTTCCAGAAGGGAGCGGCGAAATAGGTCGCATCCCCGTGACGAAGAGTCCGATCGCGACGAAGATGATATCGAATGGACGCAAAAAGGACTGCATGAGTCTTTGTCGAGCCTCATTTCAGGCGGAAAGCCATCGCTCAGGCCCATTCATGGGCTCCACGCGAAGGTCATGTCTTTACCGCCGCCCACTCCCCGGAAGAGGAGGCGGATCGAGCTACGGTCGGCGAGCGCGCCGGCGGGAAAAGACAGCCGTCCTTCCAGGTGATGGCTGGCCGCCGTTCCGTCCCACGATACAGGCGGGACCGCGGCGTCGCCGGAGCCGAGAAGGTAGGACACGCGCATGATGTCGAATTCGAACCCGAAGCTATGCGTGTCCATGACGATGGCGAAATCGATGGTCGCCGCGTCCTTTGCCCCGATATTCAGGGGCCTGACGGTTACGGCGACGCCCCCCTCCTCCTGAACGATCGCCGAATCGATGTCGGCGAAAGCCATGACCGGAATAAGGGCGGAAAGGAAAAGCAATCCAAGAACGAAGGAAAATCTCAATCGTGTCCCCCATGCTTGTTTGGGCGCAGCATCATGAGCATCATGGGTATCATGAGGATCGGGCAAAGGAGCCAGATATAGCGCGCGAATATATCGGCGCCGGGGATGCCGCTGAGCAGCGGTATCATGGCGATAATAGCTATCGGCAATCCGCAGCAAACCACCATCATGAGCATGTGCGCGATTCCGCTGTGGCCGCCCGTACCTTTTTTCTCCTTATTGCAATTCATGGCCTCGTCTCCCTTTCACCCGTCGGGTGAAGCATCGAAGCGGGCGGCCGGGTCCGAGCTCGCCGCCCTTTACGCCTGTACTGTACTCCAGGTAGGTGAAGCGTTCATGAACGCCGCATGTCGTTTCCGAGATTCTTCATTGCTCAAATCTACGTGCGGCCGGGCCGCGCCACGATCAGCTTAACCATCCCCATCGGGCCGAAATCCTCGACCTCCTCGATCTTCAGGCCGGCGGCGAGGACGTTCTCCACGGTGCGCCGATTGATATTCGCGCCGTAGAGGCCCGCGACGAGGGGATTCAGAAAATCCATGAAGGCACCGATCATCGGACGATCGATGCGCACGTGTTCGAGGAGGAGTATCAGTCCATCAGGTTTGACTACCCGATTAAGCTCTCTGAGGCCGAGTATCGGATCCGGCACGGAACAAAAGACGAAGGTCGCCGCCGCCGCGTCGAAAGCGTCGTCGGGAAAATCGAGGGCCTGGGCGTCGCCTTTTTGCAGGACCGCCGCCGACCCGAGACGGGCCGCGAGGTCGCGTGCGCGCTCGAGCATACCTTCGGAGACATCGATCCCCATAACGCGCGCGCCCTGGGGATGATGTCGTCGCCGGCATGTACGTGAACGAGGGCGATATGCTCTTCGAGATCGCCGACCTCGATCGGCTTTGGATGGAAGCCGACGTTTACGAGCAGGACCTCGCCCGGATCGGCGTCGGCTCGAGCGTGGAGATGACCTCGATCGCCCATCCGGGAGTCGTGTTCGAAGGTACGATATCGTTCATCTCGCCGACCCTCGACCAGGAAACGCGGACCGTCCGCGTCAGGGCGAACGTGGACAATCGGTTAGGGCTCCTCAAACCCAATATGTACGTGGAGGCGGCGGTCAAGAACGAAGCCGCTCCTGAAAAACTCGTGATTCCGACGAGCGCGCTCCTGGATACCGGTACGCGCAAGATCGTGTACGTGGACGACGGGAACGGGCGCTTCTCCGGCCGCAGGGTCCTCGTGGAAGCGAGTTCCGGCGGATGGACCGCGATCGCCGCGGGGCTGGAAGAGGGGGATCGCGTGGTGGCCTCCGGCGCCTTCCTCATCGATTCCCAGGCGCAGCTCATGGGCGTGAAAGACATCGCCTACGAAAAAGAGGAATAATCCGTGAAAGCCTTCATTCGATATTGCCTGGATCACCGTCTCCTCGTATTCCTCGCGTTCGCGGCGATAGCCGTGGTGGGCGTAGTGTCGTTTACCCAAGTCCCCATCGACGCGATTCCGGACCTCGGGGAGAACCAGGTCATCGTCTACGCCGATTGGCCAGGACGCACGCCGAAGGACGTGGAAGACCAGATCACGTTCCCCCTGTCCACGGCCCTGCAGGGCATCAGCGGAGTGAAGCAGATCCGCGGGCAGAGCGGCTTCGGCTTCTCCATGATCTACGTCATCTTCAAGGACGAGGTGGATTTCTACTTCGCGAGGACCCGCATCCTGGAGAAGCTCAACTCCGCGGCGGCGGGGCTCCCCGAGGGGGTGGTCCCGACCCTCGGGCCGGACGGAACCGGACTCGGCCAGGTCTTCTGGTACACCGTGGAGGGCGATGGCTACAACCCGCAGGAACTCCGCTCCATCCAGGATTGGTACGTACGCTACGCGCTGTCCGCCGTGGAAGGCGTGGCGGAGGTCGCGAGCGTCGGCGGGTACGTGAAGCAGTACCAGATCGACGTGGACCCGGCGAAGATCTACGCGTACGGGCTCAAGGTCTCCGACGTGGTCATGGCGGTGGAGAGCGGTAACCGCGACGTGGGCGCCAAGGTCGTGGAGATGAACGGGATGGAATTCCTCATCCGCGGCGCCGGATTCATCAAATCGATAGAGGACATCGAGCGCATCGTCGTCGGCAGTTTCAAGGGAACGCCCATCCGGGTCGTAGATATCGCGGCCGTCGGCATCGGCCCCGATTTCCGGCGCGGCGCCCTCAACAAGAACGGCGCGGAGGCGACCGGCGGCGTCGTGGTCATGCGGTACAAGGAGAATCCGGCGGCCGTCATCGCCCGCGTCAAGGCGAAGATCGCCGAGATCGAGGGTGGCCTCCCGAAGGGCGTGAGGATAGTTCCCTTCTATGACCGGACGGGCCTGATCAACGAGACCCTCGGCACGCTCAAGGAAGCCATCATCGTGGAAGCCGTCATCACCATGGCGGTCATCCTGGTCTTCGCGTTGCCGTTCACCATGAGCGTCATGATCTCGCTGACGCTCCCCTTCTCGGTCCTCATCACCTTCATCTTCATGCGCCTGTTCAAGGTCGACATGCACAGCATGTCGCTCGCGGGCATCATCATCGCGATCGGCACCATCGTGGACATGGGGATCGTCATCTGCGAGAACATCCACCGCTACTTGACGACGGCGCGGAACGAGGCGGCGCCGGGAACCGTCTTGACGCTCGCCGAGGAGACGGACCTCATCCACGGAGGCGCGGTCGAAGTGGCCGGCGCGGTCACGGGCGCTATCCTGACGACGCTCGCTCCCTTCATGGCCATCTTCGCCCTCCAGGGACAGAGCGCCAAGCTCTTCCACCCGGTGGCCTATACCAACATCTTCGTCACGCTCGGATCGTTCGCTACCGCGATCATCCTCCTGCCGCCCCTCTACCTGGAATTCCACTCGTGGGGCCGCAGGCTCGGCGCGGCGACCGGACCGGTCGCATTCCTCCGG
>JAEWSV010000538.1 GCA_023398155.1 Spirochaetota bacterium | reverse complement strand
GACCGTCCGCGGCGTCGCTCCGTACCGGGGGCCGGGCGCAGGCGAGGACGGCGAGGGCCGCCGCCATCGATACGAACGTAACGATCAGGGGTTTTCTCATGCTCGAGGGCTCCTGAGGCGAGAGTATACCCCGGATCGGGAGCCTTCAGGCTTCCAAAACCGCCCGATAGTGCTTCATGAGCGCCTGATCGTCCGACACGATGAAGTTCATGTGCATCTCCACGGTGACGACCATCTTTTTGATGAAGATTTCGGCGACGCCCCGCTTACGGTCGCCGTCCGCCGGATGCGCCGCGGAACGCGCCGCGGAACGCGCCGCGTCCCGGAGGAGCAGGTAGCCCTGGATCACGCCCGTCGTCATCTCGACGAGGCGGCGCGCGTGGTACGTGACGAGCTCCTCGTCCTCCAGACCCTTGAGGTGGACGATGGCCTTCTCCGTCATGTTCCGGGCCTTCTTGACCTGGTCGAAGAGCTCGTCCGTGCGGGATGAATCATCCGCTTCGGCCTCCGCCGCGGCCGCGGCTTCGGCCTCGGCCGCGGCTTCGTACTCGTCGAAGACCGCCGTGGCGGCGCCGGAGGTGATGCCGCCGATCGCGGCCACCACTTGGAGCTGGGTGGTGCCTTCGTAGATGTTCGTGATGCGCGCGTCCCGGAAGTGCCGCTCCACGGAGAATTCCTTCATATAACCGGGGCCGCCGTGGATCTGGATGGCGTCGTAGCTCACCTTGTTCGCCATCTCCGTGTTGTAGGCCTTCACGAGCGGAGTGAAGAGGGACGCCAGGCGGGAATACTTCTTGAGCTCCGCGCGGAGGTCTGCGCTCCGCTCGGGGTGGAGCTCTCCGGCGTGCTCCAGGCCCTCCTTGAGATCGACGAAGCGTGCGGTCTCGTAAAGGAGGCTGCGACCCGCCTCGATGGCGACCCGCATCTCGGTGAGCATCTCGTAGACCGGCGGCAGGCTCGCGATGCTTACGCCGAACTGGATGCGCTCGCCCGCGTACTTGGCGGCCTCGCGGTAGGCGGCTTCGGCGATGCCGACGGCCTGGGCCGCGATCCCGAGCCGCGCGCTGTTCATGAGCCACATGGTGTACTTGATGAGGCCCCTCCGCCGTTCGCCGACGAGGGTCGCGGGGGCGTCGTTGAACTGGAGTTCGCAGGTCGGGGACCCGTGGATGCCGAGCTTGTTCTCCAGGCGGCGGATGACCATCCGTTCGTCGCGTTCATAAAGGAAGAAAGAGAGGCCGCCGGCGCCCTTGGAAGCTTCCTCGCTGCGGGCCAGGACCAAGCCGTACTTGCCGCAGCCGTTGGTGATGAAGCGCTTCACGCCGTTGAGTTTCCAATTGCCCGCGCCGTCTAGGGTCGCCTTGAGCGCGACGGACTGGAGGTCGCTGCCCGCGTCCGGCTCGGTGAGGATCATCGCCGAGCCCTCTTCCCCCCGCGAGAGTACCGGGAGGACGCGGCTCTTCTGTTCTTCCGAGCCGAACTTGTTGAGGGTCTCCCCGATGTCCTGCTGGAGGCCGAAGTTGAGGAAGGAGCCGTCGGCGCGGCTCACCATCTCCGCCGCGATGGTGAGGATGGTCGTCGGGCAGTTGAGCCCGCCGTAGGCGCGGGGCAGGCAGAAGCCCATGAGGTCCGCCTTGGCGAAGAGGTCGAGGACTTCCGCCGTCCCCTTGGCGTACCGGACTTCTCCGCGTTCCAAGCTCACGCCTTCCTCGTCGATGGCCGCGGCCCGCGGCGCGAGTTCCTCGCCGCAGAGTTCGCCGACGAGCTCGAGTATCTTCCGGTAGGAATCCACCGCGTCGGCCGCGTCCGCGGGCGCGTGGGGATACGTATCCTTCTCAGCGAAATCGTCTTCCCTGAGCCGGATGATCCGCTCCAGGTCCATGCGGTCCAGGTGGAAGAGTATGTCCTTGTTGTCGAGCAGGAAATTCGCCATGGGATTCTCCTAGGCCTTCGCCTTGTAGGCTGCGATGAAGCGCGGTATCACTTCCTTGAGGTCGCCGACGATGCCGTAGTGGGCGATCCGGAAGATGGGGGCCTCGGGGTCGTTGTTGATGGCGATGATCCTGGCCGATTCCGCCATGCCGGCCCGGTGCTGGATGGAACCCGAGATGCCGCAGGCGATGTAGAGTTTGGGCCGGACCGTCGTGCCCGTCTGGCCCACTTGATGGTCCTTGGCCACGAAACCCGCGTCCACCGCGGCGCGGGAGGCGCCGATCTCGCCGCCCAGGGTGCGCGCCAGCTTGACGATGAGATCGAAGTTCTCCTTCGTGCCGACGCCGATCCCGCCGGAGACGATGATCTGCGCGCCCTTGAGGTTCACCCTCTTCTCCTCCCGCACGCGCTCGATGATCTCGCTCGGGAAGTCCTCTATCCCGAGATCCGGCGCGTAATCGATGAACTCCGTCCTGTAGCCGCTCTCGCTCGGCGTGATCCGCATCACGCCTTCACGGACCGTCGCCATCTGGGGCAGCTTTTCGGGCGATACGATGGTGGCGACGATGTTCCCCCCGAAGGCCGGGCGGATCTGGAAGAGGATGTTCCGGTACGTCTTGTCCTTCGTCTCGTGGTCGCCGATCTTGAGGTCCGTGCAGTCCGCCGTGAGCCCGACCTTGAGGGCCGAGGCGATGCGGGGGGCCAGGTCGCGGCCGGTCGTCGTCGCGCCGTAGAGGACGATCTGGGGTTCGAAGCGGTTGATTATTTCGGTCATCACCCGGCTATAGGGCACCGGGGTATAGTCCGCGAGCCGGGGATCCTCGGCCAAGATCATTTGGTCCACGCCGTAGGAGGCCAGCCGCTTCGCCTCGTCTGCGAGGCCGTCGCCGATGAAGGCCGCGCTCGTCTTGACGCCGAGTCTCCGGCCGAGTTCGCGGGCCTTGCAGATCAGCTCCAGGCTGACGTCGGCCGCCGCACCGTCCGTTTGCTGGACGAACACCATCACGCTGTTTTTATCGCTCACGTCGGTCTCCTTATCCCAGGGTATGGTCGGCGATCAACTCGTGGACCATCACCGCGACGGCCGCGTCGGTGTTCTCCACCATCCTGATTTCCTGCGACTTCAGGACGACCGATTCGATGGCCTTCACTTTCGTCGGCGAGCCGGACAGGCCGCAGAGCGCCGCCTCCGCCCCGATGGACTCTATGTTCCAGAGCTGCAGGGGATTCGCCCGCCGCACGGCCGCGTCGCCCTGCAGGTAGCTGTCGTCGGTCCGGCCGGCCTCCGCCGCGACGTTTTTGTAGCCGAGCATCCGGATGGCCGAAGGCGGCCGCGGCCGGTACGCCTCGTCGGTGAAGGTGAGGAGGAGCGGCAGGCTCGCCTTTACCCGCTCGAAGCCGCCCTCTATGGACCGCCGCGCGATGAGGTAGCGCTTCTCCTCATCGACCTTCTCGATGACCGCGACGCAGCTGATCTGGTTGATGCCGAGCTTCTCCGCCGTCTGCGGCCCGACCTGCGCGGTGTCCCCGTCGATGGCCTGCCTGCCGCAGAAGACGAGGTCGTAGGGGGCGAGCTTCTCCACGGCGCACTTGAGGGCGTAGGAGGTGGCCAGGGTGTCCGCGCCGGCGAAGCGCCGATCGGAGATCAGGGCGACGAAGTCGGCGCCGCGGTAGAGGGATTCCTTGAGGACCTGCGCAGCCTGCGGCGGACCCATGGTGATGACGTTCACGGTGGTGCCGGGAATCGCGTCCTTGACGGAGAGCGCCGCCTCCAGCGCGTAGAGGTCCTCCGGGTTGAATACGGCCGGGAGCGCGGCCCGGTTTACCGTGCCGTCTTCCTTCATGGCGTCTCCGGAGATGTTCTTGGTGTCGGGCACTTGCTTCACCAGAACTACGAGGTTCAAGCCCATGCGTCCCTCCTGGGATGGTGATCGTCCGTCCGTGCGGTGGTTGGATGAGTGACACTATATCATAACATGTCGTTTTATAGCTTTCCAAATTAAGAAATCGGGGGTACGATATCGATATGGACAGGACGGAAGCGGCTTTGCGGTATTTCGACGACGGGTGCGATTGCGGGAAAGCCTTGCTCAAGGCCTTCGAGCCGATACTCGCCGTGGACGAGGCGACGCGGGCTGGTTACCGGGCCGCGTCCGCGCCGCTCCTCGGCCGGCCCGCCGAGCGGTGCGAGTTGGTGAGCGGCGCGCTCGAGGTGATCGCGCACCTCGGCCGGCCCGACGCGCGAAATGCGGACGACTT
>JAEWSV010000525.1 GCA_023398155.1 Spirochaetota bacterium | reverse complement strand
GTGGGCGCCGACCCGGCGCTCGTGGAGGCCGAGGTGACCTCGGCGATCGACTCGATGCCTAAGGTGAGCGGCAGCGGTGTGCAGGGTCCGTCACAGCCCGGCCCGCGTCTCAGCACCGTGTTCGATGACGCGCTCAGGCATGCCGAGAAGCTCAAGGACGCGTACGTGTCCACCGAGCACTTGCTCGTGGCGATCGCCGGCGACAAGGGCGAGGCCGGGCGGATCCTGACGCGTGCGGGTGTGAGCGCGAAGCGACTCCTTGAGGCGCTCGAGGCGCTGCGGGGCGGCGCACGTGTCACCGACCAGAACCCCGAGGCGCAGTTCCAGGCGCTTGAGCGGTTCAGCCGCAACCTCACGCGAGCCGCGCGCGAGGGCAAGCTCGACCCGGTCATCGGCCGCGTCGAGGAGATCCGCCGCGTGATCCAGGTGCTCTCACGTCGCACCAAGAACAACCCCGTGCTCATCGGCGAGCCGGGCGTCGGAAAGACCGCCATCGCCGAGGGCCTCGCCCGCCGCATCGTCGCCGGCGACGTCCCCGAAGGCCTCAAGGGAAAGAAGCTATTGGCGCTCGACATCGGCGCCCTCGTCGCCGGCGCCAAGTTCCGCGGCGAGTTCGAGGAGCGGCTCAAGGCCGTCATCCACGAAGTCCAGACCGCGCTCGGCGCCATCATCCTCTTCATCGACGAGATGCACACCCTGGTGGGCGCGGGCGCCGCGGAGGGGGCCACCGACGCCTCCAACCTCCTCAAACCCGCGCTCGCGCGGGGCGAACTCCGCTGCATCGGGGCCACCACCCTGGACGAGTACCGCCAGCATATCGAGAAGGACGCCGCCCTGGAGCGCCGCTTCCAGCAGGTTTACTGCGCCGAGCCCTCGGTGACGGACACCATAGCCATCCTCCGCGGCCTCAAGGAACGCTACGAGGTCCACCACGGCGTGCGCATCAAGGACGAAGCCCTCGTGGCCGCGGCTACGCTTTCGGACCGCTACATCACAAGCCGCTTCTTGCCGGACAAGGCCATCGACCTGGTGGACGAAGCCGCGAGCCGCCTCAAGATGGAGCTCGATAGCCGGCCGACCGAGCTCGACAAACTGGAACGCAAGCTTCTCCAGCTTTCCATTGAGAAGCAGGCCCTCCAGCGCGAGGAGGACCCCGCCTCGGTGGAGCGGAAGGCCAAGCTGGAGAAGGAGGTCGCCGACCTCGGCGCCGAGCGGGACGCCATGAAGGCCCGCTGGGAAGGCGAGAAGAAGGCGATCGGCGAGCTGCGCACCCTCAAGCAGCGCATCGAGGAACTCAAGATCGAGGAGACGAAGTGGGAGCGCGAGGGTAACCTCGCCAAGGCCGCCGAGGTCAAGCACGGCCTCATCCCCGACGCTCAACGGAAGCTCGCCGAGCTCTCGGCCGCGATGGAGGCTAAGCGGGGCGACGCGTCCCTCCTCCGCGAGGAAGTGAGCGAAGAGGACATCGCCCAGGTGGTGTCCACCTGGACGGGCATCCCCGTATCCAAGATGCTCGCGGGCGAACTGCAGAAATACCTCGATCTCGAGAAAGTTTTGGAGAAGCGCGTCGTCGGCCAGGACGCCGCCGTGGAAGCCGTCGCCGATGCCATCCGGCGCAACAAGGCCGGACTTTCGGACGCCGCGCGGCCTCTCGGATCGTTCCTCTTCCTGGGTCCTACGGGCGTCGGCAAGACCGAGCTGGCCAAGACTCTGGCCGACTTCCTCTTCAACGACGAGAAGGCCCTCACCCGCATCGACATGAGCGAATACGGGGAGAAGCACTCGGTGAGCCGCCTCATCGGCGCGCCTCCCGGCTACGTCGGCTACGAACAGGGCGGCCAACTTACCGAGGCTGTCCGGCGCCGGCCCTACAGCGTCATCCTCTTCGACGAGATCGAGAAGGCCCACCTGGAAGTCTTCAACGTCTTCCTCCAGATCTTGGACGAGGGGCGGCTCACGGACGGTCAGGGGCGGGTGGTTGACTTCAAGAACGCCATCGTGATCATGACGAGCAATCTGGGCTCGGACCTCATCCTCGCCGCCAAGAACAGCGAGGAAGTCCGCGGCGCCCTGAACGAACTCTTGAAGGTGAGCTTCAAGCCGGAATTCCTCAACCGCATCGACGAGACGGTGATCTTCAATAGACTCGGAGCGGCGGAAATCGGAAAAATAGTAGAGATCCAGTTGCAGCGCCTCGGCCGGCGCCTGGAGGACCGTAAATTACACCTCAAGGTCACGGACGGCGCCAAGGCCTTCCTGGCCGCTCGCGGTTACGATCCGCTGTTCGGCGCGCGCCCCCTCAAGCGGGCCATCCAGGCCGACTTGGAGAACCCCCTGGCCAAGGCCATGATCGCGGGCCGCTTCACGGAGGGTGACCGCTTGGTCGTGGACGTCGAAGGGGAGGGCCTCGTTTTCAAGAAGTGAGTCCGTCCGGAGATAGGATGAAGCACGTCGCGGCGAGAGCGCGAAATGTCAGGGCAGGGCACGGAGGGCTTCCTCGGAGAGGACGAGTATGACGCGGCCTTCTCGGAGGAGTCGCCGATTCTCTTCGGATGAAATGATCTTGAGCGCGTCGTCCCGGTCGATGATGGGATCCGTGGCCCGGGTGCCGAACAGGCCGCGCGCGAGGATGCGCAGGGGCGCGCTTCCGACCAGCGCCGCGATATCCGGCGCGTTCTCCGCGGCATTCCGGCCGGACGCGTACCGCACGATGCCGCGTTCGGCCGCGATGCCCGGTTCTACCATGTTGCGCTCGTACACCAAGTTCATGTCCGAATCCCAGATTTTCGGGAAGAAACAGGCATTCGCGCGAGCGACCGCCTGCCTGCCGTGGAGGGCGAGCGGATCGTCGGCGTAGATGATGATGCCGGTATAGGGCCGCGTCGCGCGTCCCTCCAGGGTGCGCCGCGGTTCGGCGGCGCGTCGGTGGCGGACCAGGCGGGCCGAGAGCGCGTGGAGATCGATGGAGTAGGCTACGGAAAGCGTTCCGAGATCGGAGGAGAGTACCGGGGCGGAACGGCGGGCTGAAGCGACGGCGGTCGCGACGTCGTTGAGGGTGAGCGCGCCCGAGCCGATGAGATCCTCCACGGTGGCCGAGGAGTCCACCGGTAGGGCGAGTACGGTCGGTTGGACTAGGCGGGGGAATTCCATATCGGCGATCTCTTCGGCCTGGGACCGGCCCGTCGGCAGCCTGAGGCCGGCGGATGCGAGATCGAGGGTCGAGGATGCCTCCAAGCGGAGGCTGTCCCACCTGATGGATCGGGTAAGGTCGATGCGGTAGCCCTGGCCGAAAGCGAACGAGGAAGCTGAGAGCGCGAGGGCAGCGCAGAGCGCGAAACGGCACATTATTGCGCCTCCGCCTTCCTTATCGGCGTTTTGAGTTCCCGGCCTTCGCGAAGAATGGCCGAAAGTTCCATGCCGTTGGCCTCAGCCAAGGCTTCGGGGTCGATGTCGTAAGCCAAAGCGAGGGACCAGAGGGTTTCGCCTTTCTTCACGAGGTGCCTGCCGGTGAAGGCCACGGAGGCGTCGGCTGACCGCTCGCTTTCATAAGGGCCGACTTCTTTGAAGGCGGGCACGAGGATCTTGGCCCCGATCTTGAGGAGGCGGGCTTGGAGGCCGGGGTTCGATTTCTCGATCATGCCCACCGAGACTCCGTAGTGCCGGGAAAGGCCGGAAAGCGTGTCCCCGGAGCGGACTATGTGGAAATAGTAACGGATGAGCTGGAGGTCCTTGCGGCCGAGGGTTTCCTCGATCCGCTCGGCGTCCTCCTCGCGCACCTTGAGGAAGTAATTCTTATCCGGCGGCGTCACGCCGTAACGGAGCTCCAAATTAGCGCTCCGGAGGCGCGCGGCGTCCACCTCGGCCTTATCAGCGAGGAGGCCGAGATCCACGGTTCGGCCGACGTTCACGCGCGTCCAGCGCGGATCCTCGGGCCAGCCGAGATCCAAGCCTAACCGCCCCGCCCGGCCGAGTACTTCGGCCGCCGCGAGGAACTTGGGAACGTAATGGATCGTCTCGGCCTTGAGGTAGCCCATCTCGCAGAGGGTCCAGTAGTCGTTCGCTCCCGCCTTGGCCGCGGCGCGCCGGACGGCGCCGAGGCCCGCGTTGTAAGCGGCGAGGGCCAGGGCCCAATCGCCGAAGTAGCGGTAATTCTCCTCAAGTTTCCGGAACGCGGCGTCGGTGGATTTCCAGAAATCGCGGCGTTCGTCCACCCAATCGTCGATACGGATGCCGAAGGGCCCGACGCTGTTCCGCATGAATTGCCAAAGGCCGGCGGCGCCCGATTTGCTGACCGCCTGGGCGTTGAAAGCGGATTCTATCACCGGCAGGTAGGCGAGCTCCGGCGGCAAGCCGCGGGCCGCCGCCTCGGCCCGGATGAGCGGGAGGTACTTCTCGCCCCTCCGCATGACGGCTTCCAGCCACTTCGCTCCGCCCGCGGAAGAGTATTGGGCGATGTAGCGGCGCGTGAGCGGCCTGTCGGATCCCCCGATCGTGAGTGGTTCCTCATGGCTCCCGTGCCAGGCGAGGCGGGCGGCTTCGGTTTCCGCCTCGGCGCTCGCACCGCCCGCGCCGCCTCGGATGGGGCGATCGTAGGCCTCGGGAGGCCGCGTCGCTTCGATCCGTTCGACGGGGGGGGCGCTGCGGGTGGAAGCTTCTTCAGCGGTTGAGGCTGCGGCGCAGCAGGCGAGGATGAGGGCCTTCAATATTTTCGCGCGCAGATGCGGACTGGGCGCAGGGAAACGCGAGGGTTCCATTTTCATTCTTCCATTCCGTATGCTCGGCGAACGACGTCCTTGCCTTCTCGATACATCGGCACTCGAACCGCCGTACGTCAGAACTTTTCGCCGTAATAGATGCCCGCCCACTCCCAGCGTCCATGTATCTCCGGATCGGCGGGAAAGTCGATCTTCCGGAAATAGAGGTACCAAATGGAAATTCTCTGGGACCAACCCCAGGTCTTGAGGTACGCTTCGTTGGCGTTGGAGCTCGAATCCAACTCGCCCGCGTACCTGATGCGGTTTCCGATCATGAAATCCGAGAAGTTGAACTCGACGAGGCTGTTGGAATCCAGGACTTCCTGTTCCCAGGACATGGCGAAGAAGTTTACCTTGGCGCGATATCGCCTGAGGGCGGCCGCGTTGCCCGTGTCCAGGGCGGCCTTGACCGCGTCCACGAGGGTTCCGAGATTATCGAAGCTCCAATCCTTGGGCGAATTGTAGAAGTCGACGATCTTCTTGGCGTACCCGAAGGCGTCCGGAAAGCCGGGAATGGAACTCTCATAGTATGGAAGGAATTTCGTATACGTTCGGATCGCGGCGTCCCATTCGCCTATTTTTTCGTAGGATTGGGCGAGCATGAAGTAGGCCGCGCCGAGATCGATCCGGTCGGCGAAGCGCGAGATGAGCTCTTGGTAATACCAAACCCGCTGTTCGCTGTCGTCCACCAGTTCGATGAGCTTCTTGAGGCTGGCCAAGTGGACCGATTCTCCGCGGACGATGAGGTCGGGATAGTTCTTGACGATCCTATCGAAGTAATGGGCCGCGATTGGTCCCGCTCCCTGCTGCAGGTGGACATACGCGGTCATGAGGAGCAAATAGGCGTCGTAGGGATCATCGGGATGGAGTTGGACCCAACTGGTCAGGAAGAGGGACAGGCGTCCGTAGTCGCCGAGGCGCATGAGCTCGTTGGCTATTTCGCGCACCACCGTGAAGCGTTCTTCCCCGGGTTTTTTCTCTTCGTTGAGGAGGTCGAAGAGATCGCGTAGCGTTTCCTTGTCCGCGCCGGTGCCGGTTATGTAATACGGCTCCGCGGCGGCTCGGCCGAAAGATGGAGCTCGATCGGCGCAGGCGGTCAACGAGATCGCGCAGGCGACGGACGCCGCCGCGAGGAGGCGCGCGCGTCTTGAACGGCCGAGGACGTTACCGAACTCCACGGCCGGATACTAGCATAGGGGGATACCGTTGGCAAGAGAAGGCTCCGATCGTTATAATCCAGTCCATGCAAAAGGGACTCGTGCGAAAGCTTGCGGCGGAAACGGCGATGCTGCTCGGCTTCTCATCAACGATCTTGGGTTTCACTATCATCTTCATATCCGCCGGCGGCGGTTCTCGAGTCGCGGCGGTGCCCGCGGCCGCTTTCGTGGTAGCCGGCGCGGTCCTCGCCTTTACGGCGGTCAAACTCCGCCGTAGCGCCCGCTACCTTTTCGTAGCGGCCTTCTTCCTGCAGATCGGCTTCCTCTTGCTCCTGGTCGCATCCGGGGCACTCAATAGTCCATTGCGCCAGCTCTGGCCCTGTCTGTCCATCTTCGCTGGCCTCGCGCTTATTC
>JAEWSV010000517.1 GCA_023398155.1 Spirochaetota bacterium | reverse complement strand
CGCATCGAAGGGGCCGCGCTCATCCTCGAATATCAGGACGCGCCCGCCCGGTCCTCCGGCGCGGTCCTCGCGGCGGAAAACGTTGAGCCGTATGCGGCGAGCTCGACGGAAAAGAAAGGCCTTGGATTGGAACTCGTGGGAGCCCTACTCTCCCGCGCCGGGGGAAAACGGAGCGACGAGGGCTCCACTCCCCATCGCTTCGTCGCGTATTTTACCCTGGACTGAAGCCGGAAGCCGTCATCGCGGCCGCCCCGCTCGCTAATCGTCGCCGAAACAGGTCCCGACCGAACGCGCGGTTTCAAGCATATAGTGGTCCGCGGGCACGGACTTGACCCGGCCAGCGGGCTCGGAAAGATCAACCGCGCCGACCCGTTCGCCCTTGAGGGCCACCATCTTCCCGTAGTCGCCCACGGCGAGGAGGTTCGCCGCCGCGGTCCCGAACGAAGTCGCGAGGACGCGGTCCCAGGCGCTCGGCGTGCCGCCCCGTTGCAGGTAACCGAGAACCGTGACCCGGGTCTCCATCCCCGTCTTTTCTTCGATCTCTTTGGCCACGCGGTACCCGATGGAAGGAGTCGCCGTCTTTTCCCGGTATTTCTTGCGATCCTTCTTATCCATGGCGGCTTCCTGCACCGAAAGCGCTCCCTCGGCGACGGCGACGATGGAAAAACTCTTGCCGTCCCGCGCGCGCTTGAGGAGGTGGCGCGCGATAGAATCGAGGTCGTAGGGTATTTCCGGCAAAAGGATCACGTCCCCGCCGCCCGCCACGCCGGCGCAAAGAGCGAGCCAGCCCGCCTTGTGTCCCATGAGCTCGATCACCATTACGCGGTTGTGGCTGTGCGCCGTGGAATGGAGCCGGTCGATGGCCTCCGTCGCGATGGACACGGCCGAATGGAAACCGAAGGTCATGTCGGTACCCACGATATCGTTGTCGATGGTCTTCGGGAGGCCGACCACGTTGAGCCCTTCTTTTGAGAGGAGGTAACCGGTCGTATTCGTACCGTTGCCCCCGAGGACCACCAGGCAATCCAGGTTGAGCTTCCGGTAATTTTCTTTGATCACTTCGACCTTGTCGATGCCGACGTCCGCGTCGTATTCCCTATCCCGTTCCTTGAAGGGTTTCTCGCGGCTGGCGCCGAGGATGGTCCCTCCGCGCGTGAGGATGCCGGAAAAATCCTCAGGCCGGAGCAAGCGCGCGTCCGCGTCGATGAGGCCCCTATACCCGTTCGCGATGCCGATGACGGTCATGCCGTAGCGATCGTACGCGGCGCGGCAGACCCCGCGGATAGCCGCGTTGAGCCCCGGGCAGTCGCCGCCGGACGTTAGGATGCCGAAGGTCTTGGTCGCGCTCTTACCCTTCTTGGTGCCGTCTCCCATGAGGTATCCTCCGACTCCAGTATAGGGGCGGCGGCCGCCTTTGCAAAAGCCGCTCAATGCGGTACGGTGGGGCCATGATCAGCACCCGCGGCGCTCGCTTCGCTTGCTTCTTCGCTATCGCCCTCTTCCTGCCTCTCGCCTCGACGACGGTGGCCGCGGCCGATTTCGGCGCGAACGACGGCAAACAGGACCGCTGGGCCGCGCTCGTAGGGTCAACGAAGGGAATACACGGGATCGACGCGGACGGAAAGGCGATCCCGCTCTGGACCGACGGTTCCGTGCGCAAATTGCTGCGCGCGGGGGAGAGCGTCCTCGCGCTGGGGTCGCGCGGCATAGTCGCGACGAAGGATTTCCGAACCTGGGAATCGCTAAACGCGGGACTTCCGGTAAAGACGATAAAGCGCTACAGGGACGGCCGGAAATCCTTCGACCGCGTCGTACAGGAGCTCAAGGACCTGGAGGCGGATCCGTCGGATCCGCGGCTCCTCGTCACCGCGACCAAGGATGCCGTTTTCCTTTCCCGCGACGGCGGCGTCACCTGGAAGAACCTCGGCTTCCCGTGGCGGACCAACGGGCTCAAGGCCGTGGCAATCGCGCCGCTCTCCGGCGCGACCGTCTTCGCGGCGCACGGCATTTACGGCGTGCAATACCTGGAAGCGGATAAGCAGGGGGCCAAGTGGACGGAGCTCAACGCGGGCCTCGAGCGCCTGGAGTCCACCGAAAATCCTGACGAAGTTTCCGACATCACGGTCGCGGCCCCCTCCGCGGCGGGCGCGCTCCCCGAAATCTACGCGGCCCAAACTTTCAAGGGAAGAATCTACCGGCTCGACTGGGCGGCCAAGACCTTCGTCCCGGTCTGGACCGACGGCAAGGATTTCGGCACCGCCGAGTCCCTGAACCATGCCGCGCCTTTCCTACGGTTCGTCCGCGAGGGAGAGATCGCAGAGCTCCGCCTGAACGGCGAAGCGAAGTCAGGCTTCTCTTCCGCCCCCATCGGCTCGGTGACGAACCGGAGCGATCTCCGGGCCTTCCTCGGGCGGGCGGGCGCCGCCATAGGAGCCGCCCCCGACTGCGTCCGTATCGACGGCGGCCGCGACTCCGCGGAGACCGAACTTTCGGAGCTCTGGCTCCTCTCCGGCGGCGAGCGCGCGAACTCCGACTACCGGAAAGCGGCGGCCGGCCGAGAAGGACTCTACATACCGACGAACCACGCCGCCGATACCCGGCGGCTCGCGTCCTACCTCTCCGTCATCGAGGACCGCGGACTCGATATGTCCACTACTACCATATCGAGTC
>JAEWSV010000460.1 GCA_023398155.1 Spirochaetota bacterium | reverse complement strand
ATCGGTTTCCGGTCGGCCGCGGCTCGTTTCATGCAGCGGGTGGGACTCGTCTGGTCCCGGCTCATCATCGCGGCGACGGGGTCCCGCGTGGAGGCGACGGGCTTGGAGCACATCCCCGCCGCGGGCGGCGTCTGTTTCGTGGGTAACCATCCGGGCATCTTCGACACGCTCATCGCCTTATCCCTCATCGACCGGCCGTTCGGGTTCACCGCCAAGAAGGAGGCGATTTTTTACCCCTTCATCGGACTCTACGTATGGTTGCTCGGCGGCGTGTTCATCGACCGGAAGAGCGCGCGGAACGCCCGGGCCGCAATAGAGGCCGGCGTTGAGCGGATACGCCGGGGCGGGGCGATGATCATCTTCCCCGAGGGGACGCGTAACCGCGGCCGCGGGATGCTACCGTTCCGGCCCGGAGCCTTCAAGCTCGCGACCCTGGCGGACGCTCCCATAGTGCCCGTATCCATCACCGGTAGCCAAGAAGTCTGGGAAACTACCAACCGCGTTCGGGATGCCCGGGTGCGCGTGGTCTTCGGGCGGCCGATCCCTACCGCGGGACTCCAGGGCGACGAGCGCCGCGCCCTCGTGGAGCGGACGCGGGAAGCCATCACGGCGGGGCTGGAAGCGGGATCGCCGTAGACAGGAGTCTTCACTCGCGATATAGCTACGATCATGAGAAAGTCACCTGCGGACGTCGGATCGTCACGCGTCGAAATCCGCGCCTTCAAAGGCCGCCGGGCCATGGAACTCCGCGCCGCCTTGGGCGCTTCCGCGATAGTCGCCATAGGCCTCTTCGCCGCCGGTGCGGCGGTCTCCTTCGGCCTCGTCCGCATGCGGGACGCGGGCCGCACGGTAGTCGTCAGGGGGCTCGCGGAACGTGAGGTTGACGCCGACCTCGCGGTCTGGCCGGTAACCTTCAGCTCCGCTTCGGATTCCTTGGACGAGCTCCGTCGGGACGTCGCCGCCAAGTCCCTGACGGTCTCCGCGTTCCTCGCGAAGGCCGGGGTAGCGGAGAGCGACATCACGACGACGCCCCCGACCGTCCGGGATACCCGAGCGGAACTCTACGGCTCCCAGGAGGCGCGGACCTACCGTTACGTCGCCCAGGCGACGGTCCTGGCCAGGTCCAAGAACGTGGCGGCCGTCCTCGCCGCGATGGAGAGGTCCCTAGAGCTCGTCGGCGAGGGGGTGGCGGTGTCCAAGGACTACGAGTCCCGGCCCCAGTTCGTGTTTACTGGCCTCAACGCGATAAAGCTGGAGATGATAGCCGAGGCCACGGGAAACGCCCGCGGCGCCGCTGAGCAGTTCGCCCGCGATTCGGGAAGCCGCGTCGGAAAGATACGGAACGCTTCCCAAGGGCTGTTCACCATAGAGGACGCGGACCCGAGCCTTCCCCAGCGGAAGATCGTCCGGGTGGTCACCACCGTGGATTACTATCTGGTCGATTGAACCTATCGGCCTTTTTCAGCGCTTCCGGTCATAGAGGAGGACGGCGGTGCGGTCCTCTTCCTTGAGTCCTTTTAGCGAGCGGAGGTCGGCGAGGCCGTCCTCCTGTATGGAGCCCTTGTAAGGAACGAGGCCGGTCGAGGCCAAATTCCGGTTGATGACGAGTTCGTCCGCGGCCGCGAGCCCCTGAAGGCGACAGGCAAGGTTGATGCCGTACCCCACGTAGTCGCGGTACTTGAGCTGGGACGCCTCCGCTGAAATCTCGTACTTGAAGACCTTGTCCATGACGAGGGCTCCGGCGAGGCCGAGTCCCGGATAGGGTTTGAAGAGTTCCTCGTCCAAGAACGCGGTGTACGAGTCGAAGACTTCGAGAGCGCCGAGTACGGTGTCCTGATCGGTATCGTCCCAGATCACGATGGCGCCGTCCCCCATGAGCTTGTAGTATGAGCAGCCGTAGCCGAACTGGTTCACGCAGGAAAGTAGGTTCGAGGTGAAGTCCTTGATGAGCCGGAAGACGTCGCCTTCGTCGTTGCAGCAGAGGAAATCGCTGAAATTGCGCACGTCCACGCAGAGCACGAGCGCCCGCTCCTTGACTTCTCCCAGGTAGACGTCATCGAAGATATCGACCGGCATCTTCTTGAGGCCGGCGAGGGCGGAAAGGTCGAGTTCGACGCCCCGTTCGGCCACCGAAACGAGCTTCCGAGCGCCGCCGAGCACCGACTCGATCTCGGCGAGTATGGCGCCGTCGGTCGGGTAGCCTGAAATCGCGCGCCGCTCCACGTAGGCCGGCATATCGGCCTCCGCGTCGGCGAGGACTATCGATCCGTTTCTTTCGCAAATGACGATCACCGACGATCGTTTTCCGGAAACGGGATCTTCCACGACGACCAACTTGTCACGGAACGTGACGATGCTTTTCTGGCTGTCCATTTCGCTCGTTCTTTCCATCGCCGATATTCTAGCATGAAAGGCTTGAGGCGCGGAAGGCGAGCCCTCGATTTCAACGCTCCGGTACGGCGCCTGCGGCGCCGCAGCGCAAGGTACGGTTGTACCGGTCGCTCGCGCGACCGACGCTACGAATCCCTCAGCGCCGTAGACAAAAAGAGCCGCCCTAAGGGCGGCCTATTCGAATGGGCGCTGAGGGATTCGAACCCCCGACATTCTCGGTGTAAGCGAGACGCTCTAACCAGCTGAGCCAAGCGCCCGTGACCCGGGGAAGCTAGCATGGGGGGAGGGGGGGAGTCAAGGCGGGAGAAGGAGAGAGATTTTTTATGGTACACAGAATTTAAGTAAATATTTAGAATTCGAAGGTTCCGGGACTTGCCCGGCCGCTTTCGGCGCGTTATTCTGGCATTCTCATGGATAAGCTCATCATAAAAGGCGCCCGGGAGCATAACCTCAAGAACATCGACTTGGAGCTTCCGCGGGGCAAGCTGATCGTCATATCGGGACTGTCGGGATCAGGAAAAAGTTCGCTCGCCTTCGATACGATCTTCGCGGAGGGCCAGCGTCGCTACGTGGAAAGCCTTTCCGCGTACGCGCGCCAGTTCCTCGGGCGGATGGATAAACCGGACCTCGACTATATCGAGGGGCTCTCGCCGGCCATCTCAATCGAACAAAAGACCACGCACCGCAATCCGCGGTCGACGGTGGGCACGGTCACCGAGATCTACGACTACTACCGCCTCCTGTACGCCCGGATCGGCGTGCCGCATTGCCCCCAGTGCGGCCGTGAGATCCGCGAACAGCCGGTGGACCAGATCATCGATTCCATCATGGCTTTCGGGGAAGGGACCAAGATCCAGCTCCTCTCTCCCGCGGTCCGGGGAAAGAAGGGCGAGCACCTGAAGATTATCGAGGACGCCCGCAAGGCGGGCTTCGTACGGGCCCGGATAGACGGCCTCCTCGTGAACCTGGAAGACGAGCCGAAGCTCGATAAGCAGAAGAAGCATACGATCGAGATCGTCGTGGACCGGCTCGTGATCGGGAAGGACGTGCGGAGCCGTCTGGCCGAGTCGGTGGAGACCGCCTTGCAGACCGCCGACGGTATCATGGTGGTCCTCAAGCAGACGGAGGCGGGCGAGGAGGAACAGTTCTTCAGCCAAAAGAACGCGTGCCCGGATTGCGGCATCTCCATCCCCGACCTCCAACCGCGGCTTTTCTCCTTCAACAACCCGTTCGGCGCCTGTCCCGCCTGTTCCGGCCTCGGCGCTAAACTGGAATTCGACCCTGACCTCGTCATTCCCGACCGGTCGCTCTCCTTCAACGAGGGCGGCTGCGTCCCGTATAATCCGGAAGCCGCCTGGCACCGCAGCCGGTTCGAAAGCCTCGCGAAGCACTACAAGTTCAAGCTGGATACTCCCTTCGAAGATCTCCCCGCTAAGGTCATGAACGCGATCCTGTTCGGCACGGACGAAGCCATTGACGTGACCTACGAGAATCGGGACAAGACGGGAAAGTTCGAATACCGGTCCAAGTTCCCCGGGGTCCTTGAGGATCTCAAGCGGCGCTATCTGGAGACCCAGTCCACCGGCGTGAAGGAGTGGCTGGAGAAGTTCATGAGCCAGAAGCCCTGCGAGGAGTGCGGGGGAAAACGGCTAAAACCCGAGGCCCTCGCGGTGACCGTGGGAGGGCGGAACATTTGGGAGCTTTCGAGCCTCTCGGTAGTGGATACCCTGGCGTTCTTCGAAACGGTGTCCCTCAACGATACCGACCGGAGCATCGCGAAGCAGATCCTCAAGGAGATCAACGCGCGGCTCGGCTTCATGAAGAACGTCGGCCT
>JAEWSV010000315.1 GCA_023398155.1 Spirochaetota bacterium | reverse complement strand
GCGATGTCGCCCGTCACCTCCACCGTGGCGTTCTCGTCCGCGTCGAGCTTACCGAGCAACTCTCCCGCCCGGGCGCCGAGCTTCACTATTTCCGCTTCCATGCGCGCGATGACTTCGGCGATGCGCGGTTCCTGGTCTCCCCCGCTCACGGCCGCGCGTATGTCGCGCAGCTTGCCGAGTTTGAGGACGAGCACGCGCATCCGCTCGTTCGTCTTGTCGAGCTCCTGTTGGGCCGTGAAATCAACTCCGCAGTGGATCTTGGTGGATACTCCCGCTTCGCTGCCCACGCCCGCCGCGCGTACGCCGTGGACGGCGAAGATCTCCGAGCCGACTATCTTGCCCTTGTCTCCCAAGTCCAGGCTCCGCAGGGTAAAAATCTTCGCGTTGATGACTGCCGAGCTCAGGAAGGCGTCTCCGCGGCAGGCGATGCGGCAGTGCTGGGCGAATTTAGCGCGGAGCGTCCCGCCGACGCGGACCGAGGCCCTGCCGCGTCCTATGATGCCGCCGGCGATGATGAGATCCTTCTTGGCTACCAAGTCCGTCGCATCGACCGTCTGTTTGGAGACGATGGATCCGCCCGCATAGACCTTGAAGCCGTCGGCGATAGTCCCGTCGATCACGACGTCGCCGGGAAACATGATGTGACCCGTGCCGTACCCGACGGACCCCTTGATCGCCAAGGTCTCCTCAACGCTGATCACCTTTCCGTTTTCCACGAGCCTCCCGTCGCAGGCGGCGACGATGGCGTCTTCTGTCTTGCGGGTATTAGCGCCGCCCGAGACGCTCTCCGGTTTCCGGATCGGCATCGGTATGGGGTTCCCGTGCACGTCCACCCCGTCTTTGCCTTTCTTGCGGGGCATGAGGCGCGCGATAGCTTGACCTTTCTTGACGATGATGAAGGGCGAAATTTCCCGATAGTCGATGCGCGGGAGGCCCTCGACCACGGGAGGCCAATCGCGGAAGGCCTCGTCCATCTCGTAATACTCGTGGACTTCTTCTTCGCACTCTTCGCCGCGCGCCACGAGCACCGAACGGACCGGCCTACGGTTCAAGTTGCATTCGAGCGCGGCCTCCTGGACGGCATCCCAGTCGAGGCCGTGGGTGATGCCGAGCCGCTCCAATATCGTGGCTATATAGTCGGGGGTGAGCGCCTGTCCGTCTCCGACCGGCGGGTAGAGGTTGGCGCGGGCTTCCAGATCGTGTTCCGAGAACGTGATCTCCAGGGTCGCGTCGTTATTGCGGGCTCCTACGATCGTCGCCTTCCGGTCAATATCACCTTCAGCCTGTTCGGTATCCACGGGATCCCCCCTTCCTGAATCGGCATGCGGGCGCTTTTCCTTGAATCCCGAGGAGCCTGAATTTCTGGAGGGTCTTGCACAAACTCGACCTTCGTCGTATCTTTATGCACTGATTGGGCATATTTATTCCTGAGGTAGCGGCGGAGAGCCCGCGGAGACACTGGTGAAAGAAAGACTCGCACGCCTCAAGGCGATACGCAAGCTGATAAAGACCTACCGCATCGAATCGCAGGAAACCCTGCTCGGACACCTCCAGAAAGAAGGCTTCGTCGTAACCCAAGCCACCCTTTCGCGGGACCTCAAGCTCCTCAAGGTCGGGAAGATCTCCGACGGGCACAACGGCTACGTCTATTCCTTACCGGGCGACGACGATCGCCAGGAAACCGAGCGTACCTTCGTCCAGGACTTCTTACGGGGTTACATCTCGATCGATTGGTCTCTGAATATGGTGGTCATCAAGACGTATTCGGGCCACTCGGACTCCGTCGCCCTCGCCGTGGACAACCTTGCCCTCGACGAGGTGCTCGGCACCATCGCGGGCCGCGACAACACCGTGTTCGTGTGCCTTCGCGAGGGCATCACGGGCGAAGATTTCATGGCGCAGATGAAGGATAAGATACCCGAACTGGAAGACTAAGGGCTTACGCATAAACCGGACGCTTTCGGAATCGTCCTATTTAGGAGAACAACATGCCGAACTACACTAACCTGGATAAAACCACCGCGTTCAAGAAGCTTTTGACCCTCGCGCCCCGAGGGAAGCAGTTCGATTTCTCTAAGGCGCTCAACGGCGAACGGGTCTCGGCCGCGCGGATTCCGCTCGCCGCGGGATTGACCTTCTCCTGGGCCGCCAAGGCTGCGGACGATGCCGTGCTCGATGCGCTCCAATCCCTCGCCGACGAGCAGGAACTCATAGCCAAGTATTCGGCGCTCTTGGATGGCGAAACCATGAATACCGGCGAGAAGCGCCGCGTACTCCACCACCTCTTGCGCGGTCGGCTCGGCAAACCCGTGACCCACGAAGGAACGGATCTGGGCGCCTTCTACGCCGATGAACGCGCGCGTTTCTCCGCCTTCGCGGATAAGGTCCATTCCGGCGCGATCGTGGGCGCGACCGGCAAGACTTTCACTACCGCCGTCCAGATCGGCATCGGCGGCTCCGACCTGGGACCCCGCGCCCTGTATCTGGCGCTGGAGAATTGGGCCGATAAGGCCGGCCGGCGGAAGATGCAGGCCCGCTTCATCTCCAACGTCGACCCCGACGACGCCGCCCAGGTGCTCTCAGCGGTGGAGCTCGATCGGACGCTCTTCGTGCTCGTCTCCAAGAGCGGCGTGACCCAGGAGACC
>JAEWSV010000104.1 GCA_023398155.1 Spirochaetota bacterium | reverse complement strand
CTTGTAGGGTACCGGATGGTAAAACCGCTCGGTGTTGGCCGAGGTCTGCACCAGATGGAGCGCACCGTCCTCCATCGAATAATCCAGCTCCATCTTGGCTCCGGACGACAGTATCGCGACTGCCCTTCCCCCGCGCATGATGCGGACGAGCTCTACGCCCTTGTCCCCTTTCCAGCTCCCCGTTACGAGATCCTCCGATAAGTCGACTTTTTTTTCTCCCGACGCTCCGTCTTCGATCGCCCGTTCGCGCGAAAAGACCTGCCGGACCACCGATCGCGCGCTCAGCGCGAGCTCGCTCAAGCTCGGATGTACCGCGGAGACGCTCTTTTTTTCGCCGGTCTTGACCTTGACGACCTCCAAGCTCAGGACCCGGTTGTCGCCGACCGCTCCCACGCTGCCCGAGAGGAGGTAGTCGGCGGCGAGTAGGGATCCTACTTTTTCCGCGCCGTTTCCGCCGGTCGAAGCGGAGACGGCGAATTCCCATTCGGACAGCACGATGTCGCGGTCCTCATGGGCCACCAGGACGAATTCGTCGAATTCGGAAACGTAGGATTCAACGAGGTTTTCGATGGTCTTAGTTTCGTCGCTACCCACGCCGGCGGAAGTGAAGGGCATGATCGCGACTACCGGCCGCGCGTCTTCCGCAGCGGCGAGGAGCGGAGCGATCAGCGCGACAATCAAAGCCACGTAAACGGTCTTCATGTCGTCTTAACTATAGCGCTCTCCGCCGAAACCTTCTACTGGCCGGCCGCGGATGCGGAAAATTCAGGTTTTTAAGCCGTGGCGGAACTCGCGCGCTACGTCGCGCTTGACGTCGCGTTCTCGGATGTCGGCTCGCTTGTCGAAGGCTTTCTTGCCCTTGCAGAGGCCGAGTTCGACTTTGACTCGCCCTTTCTTGAGATAGAAAGAAAGCGGAATGAGGGTGAATCCCTTTTCTTCCACTTTACGCGTGATTCGCTTGATTTCGTCCCGGTGGAGCAAGAGGCGTTTCTTGCGGTCGGGGTCGTGGTTGAAGATCGAGGAAAAGGGATTTTCCGAGATGCGGAAAGCCCTGAGCCAGATTTCCCCGTCTATCACCTCGGCCCAGGAATCAGGGAAGGAAATCTTACCGTCGCGGATCGACTTGACCTCGGTTCCGAGCAGTTCGATCCCGCACTCGTAAGACTCCTCCACGGCATAGTCATGACGGGCTTTGCGGTTGACCGCGAGGACCTTGACGCCTTCGCTCATCGATCGCTCTTCCGGGTTATCGCGGGCCGGAACCCGACGAAGGGCGAGCAGGAGTCGGCCGGTAAGGACGCGCGCGTGCCCGCCGATACCGCCGAAGCGGGATTGATCCAGGATCCGCCGCGTACCGAGCGTTCCGGAGAAGAGACGGCAGCCTCAGCTTCCTGAGTAGCGGGGAGGAAGTCGAGCGGGACGTACGCGTCGGCGCACCATTCCCAGAGGCCTCCTTTGAGGCGCTCGACGCCGGCGGGCGCGAGAGCCGCGGCGCGTTCCCATTCGGTTTCGGTGGGTAAGCGGACTTCCCAGCCGCGGAGGGAGTCGGGCAAGGCGGACGTCATCCAGGCGCAGAAGGCCGTCGCGGCGTACCAGGATACTCCCGGCGCCGAGGGCGAAGGATAAGCGGGATCCGCGGAGGATTCTAAGTAACCGTCGGAGACGAGCGCGCGTTCCATGAGGCTGTCCTTCCGGGAGGCGGCCCATTCCGGATTCGCCGCGATGAAGGCGGCCCAAGCGGTCGTGTCCACTTCTTTTTCGGCAATGAAGAACGCGGGCACTTCGATCGCCCGGGGAAAAGAACCGGTGGGGGTGAGCGATCCGAAGGGGATTTCCCGGAAGGCCAGGCCGCCGACGGCAACGCGGCGGCCCGCGGCGGCGGTCGATGCCGATCGGGAGGCCGCGACGAGCGCGGAAGCGCGCGCGTTCTCGGTCGCGTACCAACCGGAGGAAACGACCCCCGATGAGGCGGCAGAGGGGAGCGAGGAGGCCAGCCAGGCAGAAGCGCCGGCGGTGGAGGATAGGTACTCGAGGATGGTCCTGCCGGAGCTGAGCGCGGCGACCGGCGACGGCGCGAGCCCCGCGGAATCGACGAGGAATACGGCGCGCAGCAGGTCGCGCTGGGATGCGGCGTAAACGGAGAATCGGGCTGCCGCGCGGAGGAGCCCTTCCATGCGCCGCCGGACGGCCGCATCCCGCGCAGCGGGACCCGTACGGTAGGCCGCTTCGGAGAGCGAGAGGGGTACCTGGTAGGTGGCGGTCGGTTCCCCGGCGAAGGTCCACGCGGCGTAATCCGCCGCGCCGATGGCCAAGGCCGCAACGGGGTCGTCCGACGCGAGCGACGCGGAAACGGCGTCGCGCCGGGGGGAGAACAGGGAGGCGAAGACGCGGGAACCGACCGGCTTTTCCACGGTAACATCGGAGAAACCGGGGGCCGCGAAGGTGAAGGCCCGATCTCCGGCCGCGACGAAAACGGCACAGGGAGCTTGGCCTACGTAAACTCCGTCCACGCGCACCGCGGCGCCCCGCGGATCCGCATCGAAAGACACGAGGCTTCCCGGCTTGATGAGGCCGGGCAAGACGAGGAGGCCGAAGAGAATGGCGAGGAGGGCGATCGAGTAGAGAACCGCCAGATATACGCCGGGCCGAACGCCGAACAGGCTTTTGAGCGCGACGACATCCTCGGGAGCGCGCTCGTTTTTCCCGATCGGTTTTCCGAACATGGCCGCATTATAGGTAGGCCCCCCTGCCTTGTCAACGACGGTCCTTCATGGTAGCTTTTCGGAACGATGGCGAAATCTCCCGACTTCCTGGACGGCCTGCAGTCCGTCACCGAACGGTTCCTCACCCACCGTAATACGGTCAGGCGCGTCAAGCGCGAGCGGACGAAAGCGAAGAATCCCATTCTCGATTGGATCGAGGCTTTCGTCTGGGCGGCGGGAGTCGTCCTCCTCGTCAACCAGTACCTTTTTCAAGCCTACCAGATACCTTCAGGTTCGATGATCGACACCCTGCTCATCGGCGACCGCATCTTCGTAGACAAGCTGTCTTTCGGACCCGAAGCGCTCCCCGGCGTCGCGAAGCTGCCGAGCCCGATCAAGCCCAAGCGTAACCAGATCGTCATCTTCGAAAATCCTTCCTATATCTCGCGCGGTCCCGTATTCGACGTCGCCCAGCGAGTGATCTATATGCTCACCCTCTCGATCGTCGATATCGACCGGGATGAGAACGGCGAGCCGAAGGCGCACTTCCTCATCAAGCGCGCCGTCGGGATGGGCGGAGACCGCCTCACGATGGAGCGGGGCGAGATGAATTTCCTCTTCGCGGGGGAAACGAGATGGGTGAGGGAGCGGGAATACCTTACGGCGAGCGGCCAGGTCCATACGGTCAACCGGCTCGTGGCCGAAGCCGACTATCCTCATATCCTGAACGCCGGTCGTTACGCGGCCTACGACGACCTACGGATCTCGGCTCCTACCGACTTGGAGGCTTCCTTCCAGAAGGTTAAGGGACTGGGCAATTACGACCCGTTAGCTTTCGAGCTCGCGCGGCTCGCGCTTCACCGCGCCGCGTCTCCGCAAGACAAGCGGTACGGAGCCCTGTACGCCCGGTATAGCCTCGGGTGGTTCGTCCCCGAAGGCCGTATCTTCCCGATGGGCGACAACCGGGACAATTCGCGCGATGCCCGGTATTTCGGACCGGTCAAGTCCGCGAAGGTCCTCGGCAAGGCTTCGGTCATTTATTGGCCGCTCAACAGGATGGGACCCGTCCGATAGACGGGGAGGACGGGGATACCGTGTTCGACAAGTGGCGCAAATACTCCTATGCCGCGCAGAAGCAACAGCGTCATCGTATCCTTCGGGCTCTCGCTTGGGTTCTTTCCATTTTCGTCATCCACTCCTTCGTTTCCGCCTTCCTCATATACACGGTCGTGGTAGACAACGAAACCATGCGGCCGGGATTGCGACCCGGAGACCGCCTGCTCGTTTCCTCCTTCGGCCTCGGTTCCCGATTTCCTTTCTATGCCAAGACGGGGGCTTCCGCGTTTCGGCGGGGCAGCGTCATCGTCGTCATCCCCTCGAGGTCTACTGAGCGGCACGGGTTCTTCTTCGGGACCGCCGACGGCTTCGTCCGGTTCTTCACCGCGCAGCGCGTAGGCCTCGGCGACGAGAACGATCGGCCGCTCCTCAAGAGAGTGGCCGCGCTTCCCGGCGACGCCGTCTCCATGACCGATTTCATACTCCGCGTCCGCCCCGCGGGGGACGTTTACGCGCTCACCGAATTCGAACTGGCCGCGCGGCCCTACGATCTCACGCTCCCGGCCTTACCCGAGGGCTGGGACGCCTCGGTGCCCCTCTCGGGCAGCATGGATCAGGTCGTCCTGGCAGACGACGAGTGTTTCCTCGTCGCGGACGACCGGGGCAATACGAACGATTCCCGGACCTGGGGCGCGACGAAGCTCCGCGCGGTCGTCGGGAAGGCGGTCTTCCGGTATTGGCCCCCGCGGCGTATCGGCAGGCCGTAGCAGGTGGACGCTTCCGTCTATATCCACGTCCCCTTCTGCGCCGGCGCCTGCGATTATTGCGACTTCTATTCGGTCCGCTCTCGGCCTTCCGATCTGCGGCAGGACGCGTACGTGGACAAGATCCTGGCCGAGGTCGAGGCTGCGCTGGAAGCGGAGGGCATAGATTCAGTGCCGACCGTCTTCATCGGCGGCGGGACGCCGACCCTGCTCGGCCCCGCGCGGCTCGGCCGCTTGATCGGCGGCGTGCTCGCGCGATGCCCCGATCGACCCGCCGAGGTGACGGTGGAAGCCAATCCAGAATCCCTGGACGCCGACGTCCTCGCGGCGCTGGATGAGGCGGGAGCGGATCGCGTCAGCCTCGGCATCCAGAGCCTCAACGGCCGCTCGCGGGAGGCGGTTTGCCGCTCCGGCAGCGTCGATTCTTCCCTCCGCGCGCTCGACCTAATTTCCTCGAACTTCACGGGTCGTTTCTCGGTGGACCTCATCGCCGGCCTCCCGTTCCAGGATGAGGATTCGCTCCGATCGGACATAGACCGCGTGCTTTCGGCTGGCGTCTCCCACGTTTCGCTCTATTCGCTGATCCTGGAGGAGGGGACGCCGCTCGCCTCCCGCGCGGACCGCGGCTCGGCGAACCTTCCGGACGAGGAAGCCTCCGACGAACTGTGGCTCGCGGGCCGCGAGGCGCTCGAGGCGGCAGGACTCCGCCAGTACGAAGTATCCAATTTCGCGCGGGCCGGGGAGGAATGCGCCCACAATCTCCGCTATTGGCGGATGGAGAGCTGGCTCGGTTTCGGTCCCGCCGCTTCCGGTACGCTCGTCGATGATGGGACGGGGACCGCGCGGCGCATTTCCGTGAAGAGCGACGTGGACGCTTGGCTCGCGGGCGGCCCATCCGTTGACGAAGAACGGGTCGGCCGTAGGGATCTCATGGAAGAGACCTTCATGATGGGATTCAGGACGCTCGCGGGACCCGATCCGGCCCTCTTCAGGCGCAGGTTCAGTTTCCCCATGGAAAACTTCATCGGCGATACGCTCGCCGCCTGGAGGTCGCGCGGCCTCGCGCGGAAGGACGCGGCCTCCCTCACGGCCGAGGGTCTCCTCTTCTTGGACCCCTTCGTCCTGGAGTGCGCGGCCGAGCTCGACCGGACCTTCGGCCCGTCGGGTTCCTACTCCAGGTAGGACGAGAGGCGACGGTAGGTCTGGTTGACGATGTCCTTCCGTTCGACCTCCACTTGATCGCCGAGTTCATCGATGAGGGTCTCCACGCTGGACAGGCTCTCGTTGAGCGCCGTGTGGAAGCCCCGCGAGCACTTGAACCAGTAGTTGCCCGCCCCGTCGGTGAAGATGCAGAGGAAGCCGAGTTCGGTCTTGCCTTGCTTCCAGACAGCCGGCGTGAGGATGAGCGGCAGGCTCTCCAAAAGTTCCGAAAGGTCGGTCTTGGAATCGAAGTTCTTCTTGCGCGGCCACTTCCGGTCCAGGGCTTCGTCGAGGGCGAGCGACGGCGCGATCGAGAGGATAAGCTCCATCTTCTCCCCAGCGAGGATCTCGTATTTCCCCCGGAGGGTCACGACGCCGCGGAGATCCTTATAGATGGCCGCCGAATCGCTCCCGATGTCGCGCACGACGCGGGACAGCCGTTCCCAAGGTAGGACCGCCGCTTTGAAGCCTTTGATCTTCTCGATTTCGAAGATCTCCGAGCCGATCTTGATGCGGTTCGTGAAGTCGCGCGCCTGCTTCGGCTTGGTTTCGGCCTTGCCTTCGGCCCGCCCGATGAGCCCTTCGTAGAGGCTCGGGCTGATACGGGCGATGGCGCTCTTGGGAAGCGGGGAGACCGACATGGCGTACATCCGCGTGGTCCGCACGATCTCTCCCGCCACGATGTACGGCGGATCCTCGCGGAACATGACCGAACCCGGATGGATGAGGATGCGGTCGGCCGTGAGGCTCCGGTACATGTCGCGACCCTCGCGGACGCACACGAACTGGATGAGGCCGCGCGCCACCGAACAGAGGTAGTCTTCGGTCGGCCCTCCGGAGAGGATCGGTACGCCCATCTCGGAGACGATGAGTTCCAGCTGGTCCTTGACGTTGGCTATCTCCGCCATGGCCTTCTCGTCCAGATAACTCCGGTCGCAGAAAACCTTCTTGTCGCGGGCTCCCTTGTAGGCGCGGTAGAGCCGGATGTAGGAGACGAAATCGCCGGCGCTGTCGCGGAAGGTGTGGTGGGCCCTCCGGGCATCCGTCTCTTCTCCCGGCGGAAGCACGTAGGGACTCTGGGTGGAAAGGAAGGAAGCCGCGATGATCGTCTCCTCGGTGACTTCAGGATAGCTAAGGATCGCCTCCACGATGATGCGCGATTGGCGCGGAGGCAGGGGAAATTCGCACATCATCTTGCCGACCTTGGAGAGCGTCCTGTCAGGATCCAAGGCGTCCAAGAGATTCAGGGTCTCGATGGCGGCGATGAGTCCTTCCCGGTTCGGGGGAGAGATGAAATCGAATTCCTCGAAGGTGGTGACGCCGAGTTCTGCCATGCGGAGCACGACCTCGGAGAGATCGGTGCGGTAGATCTCCTCCGTGGTGAACAGAGGCCGGTTTTCGAAGTCCTTGCGGCCGTAGAGGCGGTAGCAGGTGCCTTCCCGCGTACGGCCGGCCCTGCCCTTGCGTTGGTTGCAGGAAGCCTTGGAGATCGTCCCTTCGATGAGGCTGGAGGTGAAGGTGCGGGGATTGTAATGGTTGAGCTTAGAGAGGCCCGAGTCGATGACCGTGGCGATGCCGTCTATGGTGACGGAGGTTTCCGCGATGTTGGTGGATACCACGACCTTGGTCTTGCCTTTGGGCGGCGTCTCGAATACCCGTTCCTGCTCTTCCTTGCCGAGCCTTCCGTAGAGGGGCACGCAGTGGACGTACTTGCCGGCGGCGCCGTCGTAAAGGCGCTGCATGCAATCCTTGATGACCTTTTCCCCGGAAAGGAAGACGAGCACGTCGCCGTCCCGTTTCTCGCCGACTACGCGACAGACGATTTCGTCGATCTTATCGATCTGGGCATCGGAGACGGCCCGCCCTCCGAGCGCCGGGTCCACGGATGGAGGATCGTAGATGACGGTGACGGGATAGGCGATGGCGTCGATCTTTACGACGGGGCACTCGCCGAAATATTCGGAGAAGATTTGGGCGTTGATGGTCGCGGAAGAGACGACGACCTTGAATTCCGGCCGCGCCTCAAGGACGCGCTTCAGGAGCCCGAGCACGAAGTCGATGTTGAGGCTCCGTTCGTGGGCTTCGTCCACCATGATGACGCCGTACCGCGAGAGGTAGGGATCGAGCTTCATCTCTTGGAGGAGGATGCCGTCGGTCATGATTTTGATCGCGGTGGTTTGATCGGTCTTGTCTTCGAACCGCATCTTGTAGCCGACGATTCCGGGGATGGAGCTACCCATCTGGCGCGCGATGTATTCGCTCACGGAGACCGCCGCGATTCGACGGGGTTGGGTCACGCCGATGATCCCGTTCTTGGAATAGCCCGCTTCGTGGAGGATGATGGGCATCTGGGTCGTCTTACCCGAACCCGTGGGGCTTTCGACGACGACGACCTGGTGCTCCTCGAGCGCCTTGAGGATGAGGTCCTTGTGTTGGTAAACGGGAAGCTCGTGGGGAGTCATGCGTTAACTATAGTCCGAAAGCGGGACGCTCAGCAATCGGCGGTCCCGCCCCGGCCGCCCCTTCGTTGACAAATTTGCTTTTTCCATCGCATTATGCGGATGATGGCCGATTAGGTCGATTTTTTGCCTTCCCCCTCGATTTCGGCAGCGGCTGAGCCGCGGCTGCCTTAATGTCTCTTTATCCTTGACAGAACAAGACTTATGGATTAACTCTTGATTCGTAACGGAGGAATCAATACCATGGCCAAGCAAAAGTACGTGTACTTCTTCGGTGACGGAAAAGCCGAAGGGGACGCGAAAATGAAGGACCTTCTCGGCGGCAAAGGCGCGAATCTCGCCGAAATGACCAACCTCGGAATCCCGGTACCGCCGGGATTCACCATTTCCACCGAAGTCTGCGGCGCCTACTACGAAAACGGGAACAAGTACCCCGCGGGAGTGGAAACCGAGGTTCTGGAACAGCTCAAGAAACTGGAAAAGCTCATGGGCAAGAAGCTCGGCGACGCCGCCGACCCCCTGCTCGTGTCCGTGCGTTCGGGCGCTGCAGTTTCCATGCCCGGCATGATGGATACCATCCTCAACCTCGGCCT
>JAEWSV010000066.1 GCA_023398155.1 Spirochaetota bacterium | reverse complement strand
ACGACGGGGAACTCCAGGCCCTTGGACTGGTGTATGGTCATGAAGGAGACGCAACCTGAGGGCGCGTACGTATCGAAGTCCTCGTACTCGGCGATGCCCCCGTCTATGAGGAAGCGCAGGTAATAGTTGAAGAGCGAGCGCAGGTCCTGGCCGATGCTATCGGGCTTGATGACGATGACGTTGTGCAGGAATTCGAATCTCGTGAGCAGTTGGCTGAAGAGGGCCAAGTTATAGACGGGCCTGAGGTCGCGCGCTCCGGTATCCAGCTCCACGTCGACGTAACGCGAGAACATCGGGAATTCCAGGAGTCCGTAGAACAGGTCCGCGTAGGCGTAGTTCGTATTCTCGGTCAGGCGGGCGTGCGCCCTACCCTTCTGGGCGCACCAAAGGCGGAGCCCGTTGTGGATTTCGCTCTCGCGCCGAATCTCGGCGACGAAGGACTCGAGGCAGCCCTTATAGTAGTCCCAAACATCCAGATGGGCCTCGGCATTCCATTTCAGGTGCGTATCGACGAGGCCGGGAAACATGAATGCGAAGGCGCCGATGATGAGCCGGATCTCCTCCCGCTGGAAGAAGAGCTGGGAACGGGGAGAAAAGACCGGCACTCCGCGCGACTCAAGGAAGCTCGCGAGTTCGGTCGCCTTGTCGTTCCGCACCGACTTAAACAGGAAGGCTATCTGGTTATTGTCGGACAGGAGGCCTCGTTGTCTCAAGGTGGAGATGAAAGCGAGGACCTCCTCGTTCCACGAGTCCCGGGTCTCATGGCCCATGACCTTCACCACCGAACGGTAGTCGGCGAAATCGGCCTCTTGCGGAACGATACGCTTATCGTACCGATAGCGCTCGCCGGCTTCGCCGATCCACGACCCCTTGGCCGGCATGGATTCCATCCACGCATTGTAGAAATCGATGATCCCCGGATGCGAGCGATAGTTCGTCACGAGCTCGATACGCTCGCACGTCCCGCTTTCGAAGTTCTTTTCGAACTCCAGGATGTTCCGTACGGTAGCTCCGCGGAAGCGATAGAGGCTTTGGTCGTCGTCGCCTACGACGCAGATGTTGTTCCTGGGTGCGGCGAGGGCCAGGAGGATCTTCTCTTGGATCGCGTTCGTATCCTGGTACTCGTCCACCATGATGTAGCGGAACCGTTCGCGGACCTGCGCGAGTACGTCGGGATTGTCCGCGAGCAGTCTCCACATGGTAGACTGGATGGTGGAGAAGTCCAGGGCGTTGAGCTCGGTGAGTTTCGCGCGGTAAAGTCGCGCTATACGGGCGAGGGCTGCCAGGATAGGCGATTCGGAGCCCTCGAGCTTTTCGAGATCAAGATCCTCCTCGGCCGCCTTATTCACGAGTTCGGCAAGGTCCTCGGCCTGGTCCCAGCGCTTGGCTTGTACGCCAATGAGCGCGCCGTAGCCCTCCAGCGCCTGGAAATCGCGGAGGTTCCGATGGAAAAGGTACTTCTGCTCGAACTCATCCATGAGTCGGTAGTTCCTGAGCAGGGAAGTCTTGGGGCGATACTCCTCTATCACGCGCAAGAAAATCGAATGAAGTGTCCCTATGTACATCTCCGCGAGGTTTATATCCACGCCGAGCTCCATAGCTCGGTTCGAAACCCGCGTAATGAGCTCCCTGGCCGCCTTCTCGGTAAAGGTCGCGATGAGGATAGAGCTCGCTTCAATCTTTTCATCCACGATGAGGTGGACGACGCGCTCGACGAGGGTCTTAGTTTTCCCCGAGCCGGGACCGGCGATGATGAGGAGAGGACCGTCAATCGATTCTACAGCCGCTTTCTGCTTGGGATTCAAGTCGTTCATAGCGACGTCTCCGGTCTCGCGGTTAGTATTTGTGAATAAACTCTAGGCCGGAATCAGCGACCGTTAATCCCCTCATTGGTTTGGAATTATAGCCCCAATCAGCGACTCTGTCGTTAAAAAATATTACTAAGGATGCAAAGCATACAATGCGTAATGTGCAATCACTCCTAATCACCAAGAACCACCCATCGAATCCCGTTTGGCGACAGAAGAAGTCTGCCCCCTCCCCGCCCCCCATGCTATCCTTTCCCCCAGGAGGCCACGATGGACGGACAGAACCGAAGCTCGATACGGGCGGGGCTCAGGGTCGCGATAGTGCTCAAAGAGGATCAGCGGACGGGCAAGCGGACGGAGGGGGTCGTGGCCGACATCCTAACGAACTCGCCGACGCATCCGCACGGCATCAAGGTGCGGCTGGAGTCGGGGCTCGTGGGGCGGGTGCAGGAAATACTGGAATAGCCGCGCCTGCCAACGGGGTCCCTGCTCCGCCATGGCGCGGCCGCCCCCTAACATTGTCGCGTTCGGCCCGATCGGCCCGGCTCCTCATCGATACATTGGACCCATCGCGAGAGGAGGTCGGCATGCGAAAGCTCATCGCGCTTGAACATATTTCCCTTGACGGCGTCATCCAGGCCCCGGGCGGGCCGGAGGAAGATCCGAGCGGCGGCTTCGCGTACGGCGGATGGTCGGCCCCCTATTCCGATCCGGCGCTCGACGAGGTAATCGGAAAGATACTGAAGTCTCCCTTCGATCTCTTGTTGGGTCGCGTGACCTTCGGCATATGGGAGCCGTATTGGCCGAAACACGCGGACATCTGGCCCTCGGTCATGACGGCGACCAAGTACGTCGCCTCCAATTCCAGGACTTCATCGGATTGGCAGCCGTCGGTGTTCCTGGGCGGCGATATCGCCGGAAAGATCGCCGAGCTCAAGCGAGGGGACGGACCGGACCTGCACGTATGGGGAAGCGCCGACCTCGTCCAAACGCTCATGAGGCACGACTTGGTCGATACGTTCCATCTCATGATCTACCCGCTGACCTTGGGAAGCGGGAAGCGCCTGTTCGCTGGCGGCGCGATGCCGATGGCCTTCAAGGCGACGGAAAGCCTGGTCACCTCCGTCGGCGTCATCGTCGCGAAGTACGAGCGCGCGGGAGAGGTCACGACCGGGAGTTACTAATTTTCATGGCCGCCAGCCCGTGATATCCATACGATTTTGCTCATAATATAGGTGTCGATCGGTGAGACCCGTTCGCGAAAGGGGGCATCCATGGACATCGGGGCATTTACGGTTAGCTTGGCGGTGAAGGATATCGAAAAGTCCTTCGATTTCTATTCGAAACTGGGCTTTACCCAGAGAAGCGGCGACTTAAACCAGAAATGGCTGGTTCTCAAAAACGGGAACGCCGTCATAGGCCTGTTCCAGGGCATGTTCGAGAAGAACATCCTCACCTTCGTTCCCGGATGGGATCAAGACGGTAAAGAAGTGGAGCGATTCACGGACGTGCGCGACATCCAAAAGAAACTCAAGGCGGAAGGCCTATCGCTGAAAGAAGAAGCGGTTGAAGGAAGCCGTGGACCGGCCTATTTCACCCTGGAGGATCCCGACGGAAACGCGATACTCTTCGACCAGTATCGATAGCGGGAAGCGACGCAGCGCCGGAGGGGTAGGCCCCGCCTCACCGTTTCCAGGCCACGAGGAGCCCGTCCCGGATGGGGAGGATCGTGGAGATCCACGCCCCGTCGGCGGCGACGAGGCGGGTTAGCACGCGGATCGCCTCGGTGGCAGGGCTCCGGTCGGCGCCGTCGAAGACGCGGCCGTCCCAGAGGAGGTTGTCGACGATGAGGAGTCCGCCGCTTCGGAGCTTTTCGGCGATGAGCGGAAACGAGGACGCGTAGGCTTCCTTGTCGATGTCGTTGAAGATGAGGTCGAACTGGCCTTCGGTCTCCCGCAGGGTCCCGACGGCTTCGGCCACGTGGTAGCGCACGAGGTCGGCGTAGCCCAGCTCGGCCAGGGAGACCCGCGCGCGGGCCGAGAGGGCGGCGTCCCAGACCACGTGGTGGACTTCCCCGCCTCCGTTCTCCGCCACGGCCCGGGCGAACCAGGCGGTGGAATAGCCGAAGCCCGAGCCCATCTCGAAGATCCTCCGCGCCCCGATCATCCGGGCGAGCTGGTAGCAGGCGTAGCCGGCCGCGGCCCCGATGATGGGGAAACCGGTCTTCTCCGACTCGGCCTCCATGGCCGCGAGTATGGTGGGCCGTTCGGGGACAAGGTCCGTCAGGTGTTCCTGTACGCGGTTATAGGTGAGTAAGCATTCGCTCACGGCGGACTCCTCTTGCGGTAGGGCGGCATCTTCATTCGCTGTTGACGATCCAGGCCGAGAAGGTCGTAATCCAGGCGCGGAAGCCGGGAATGTGCTCGGCGGGGAAGCCGAATTTCTCGGGGGCCGTAGCGAGCACGGGCTCCCAGCAGGCGAGCCAGTGTTCCCGCTCGGCGCCGGTGATCCTGAACCGGAGGTGGCGGTAGCGGATCATCGGTTTGCCGTGCTTTTCCTCGTAGAGGGGCGGCCCCCCGAGGACGGTCACCCAGAAGAGGGCGCTGTTGTCGGCGGAAGCCGTGAGGGCTTCCCCCTTCGGAAAGAGATGGGCGATCGGCGACCTGCCGATCTCATCGTAGAAGGCTCGTATAAGCTTGACCACGCCGTCGGTGCCCAGAGCCCGGTAGATCGCCGGGTCGGGGCGCGGCTGCGGGGGCGGTTTCGGAAAATCGGGCCACATGGGATCAATATACGCACGGCCGGGGGTATCCGGCACGCCTTCTTTCCCCGCTCCGCGGCGACAGGAGGACGACGAGAGCAGGCTCCCAACAGCTGCAGTTATGAATATCTAACATTATTAGAGAGATTTGATTCTATAATCAAATAATACGATAATTATCTTTACTCTTTAAGAGTTCCGCATTTCTCAGGAAAGGAGGCGACGATGAACGTTCTCGCCAACATGAAGGTTTCCGTGAAGTTGGTCCTAGGGTTCAGCGTGGTCGCCCTCGTATTCCTCGGCATCGTGGGAGTCAGCATGCTGAGCTTCCGCGCGGTCATGCAGGAGACCGATTGGAACGCGCATACGTACGAGGTGATCCAACAAGGCCAAAACCTCCTCACGTCGCTCGTCAACATCGAAACGGGCTATCGCGGTTACGTGATCGCCGGCCAGGATAGTTTCTTGGACCCGGTAAATACAGGTAAAGCGGATTTCGACGCGGCGTTCGCGATAATCAAGGACCTGACGGCCGACAACCCGACGCAACAAGAGCGGCTGGAAAAGCTTCGCGAAGCCAAGGACTCCTGGCTCCAAAACGAAGTCGACGCGATGGTCGACTATCGCCGAGCGGCGGGGGGCGACGAGGAAGCCAAAGGCGTACGCGCCTTGATCGCGGAAGCCCACGGTAAAAAGGCGATGGACAGCATGCGCGCGCTGCTCGCGGAGATTTCCGCGACGGAAGAAGAGCTCCTCACCCAACGCAAGGCGTCGATGCTGCGAGAACAGGCCATGACCATGCGCGTCATGATCGGCGGCAGCCTCTTCGCGCTCGCCCTCGCCATCCTGATAATAGTCGTGATTTCCCGGGCCATCCGCCAGCCCCTGGCCAAAGGGCTGGATTTCGCGAGGGCGATAGAGGGCGGAGACCTTACCCGACGAATCGAAGTGGACCAGCGGGACGAGCTCGGGCAGCTCGCCGCCGCGCTCAACAACACGGCCGAGAAGCTCAACGAGATCGTCACGCAGGTGAAGATCACGGGAGACAACGTGAGCGTGGGCAATCAACAGCTCTCGCAGTCGGCGCAGGAGATGTCCCAAGGAGCTACCCGGCAAGCGGCCTCCGCGGAAGAGGTCTCCTCCTCGGTGGAGGAAATGGCCGCCAATATCAAGCAAAACGCGGACAACGCGGTACAGACCGAACAGATCGCCCAGCAGTCCGCGAAGGAAGCCGCCGACTCGGGCAAGACCGTCGCCGACGCGGTGGCCGCCATGAAGATCATCGCGGAGAAGATCACCATAATCGAGGAGATCGCGCGCCAGACTAACCTGCTCGCGCTCAACGCCGCGATAGAGGCGGCGCGCGCGGGCGAGGCGGGCAAGGGTTTCGCGGTGGTCGCGAGCGAAGTCCGCAAGCTCGCGGAACGCAGCGCGCAAGCCGCCAGCGAAATCACCGAGCTTTCTTCCACCACCGTGGGCAAGGCCGAACAGGCGGGATCCATGCTGGTCCGCCTCGTGCCGAGCATCCAGAGGACTGCCGACCTGGTGGCGGAGATCCGCGCCGCCTCGGACGAGCAGAGCAAGGGCGTCGAACAGATCACCCAGGCGATCATGGATCTGGACAAGGTGATCCAGCAAAACGCGTCGGGTTCGGAAGAGATCGCTTCAACCAGCGAAGAGATTTCCGCCCAGGCGCACAACCTGCAAGACGCGATATCCTACTTCAAGGTCAGCGAATCCAGGTTGGCGCTCACGGAACGGGCGGGAGTTTAGGAGAGGGCGGGTCGGCGCGCGGCGCTTCTTCCTTCGCGACGCGCGCGTTCCTCAATACCGGGCGAGGCTCCGGTCCATCTCCAAGGCCGCGTCGGCCTTTTCCGGCCAGCCTCGTTCGCGTAGGGATTCCAGACCGTTTCCCGCGGCGAGGCCCGCTTCCCGGACGGTACCCGATTCGGTCCAATGGTCGCCGGGGGTCAAGGCGTACACCTTGCGATCGTTCACGTAGAGGGCGAACGAATCGAGGTTCCACCAGGGCAGGTCGGGGCCGTACTTCTCAAGGCCGAGCCGCATCCATATCTTCTTGACGCGCCATACGGGGAGCGCTTCGTAGGCGTGCAGGTAGTAGGAGTCGCGGGCGCCCGCCTCGAAGTCGTCGTAACCCTTGGTCTCCAGTTTCCATTCGCGGCTGGTGCCGTCGTCCCACTGCATCCCGAAGTAGACGAAGTGGTTCGTGCCGCCTCCGTCCAAGAGAGTCTTGGCGCCGCCGCCCGTGGTGACCGTGAGGCGGAGGTTGCCGACGGCCCTCCCGTCGGCGACTCCGGCGTGCGCCATCCAAGAGTCCGAGAACAAGGCGTAATCGCCGCGGGAGGCGGCCTGGAGCAAAGCGACGGAAACGTCGTTGGCTTGGTCCCAGGCCTTCGCGAGCCGCTTCTTCCGGGAAGGAAGGCGGCCGTCAGCCTCGCCGAACGCGGCGCCCGTCTTGGCCAGCTCGTTCCGGCTCGGGCTGATCGGCGCGTACATGCCCATGCTCCTGCGCACCTTGTTGACCACCTCCGTGAGGAGGGGATCGGCCGCGTTGGGCACGTCGTCTTTTCCCGCCAGGAATTCGCCGAAGAGCTTCTCGGCCAAACGCATATTGTCCGGGCCGAAATAATCCCCGTAACGGGCCGCGTTGGTGGCGCTCAAGGTCTCCAGGTAGCTATAGCGTTCGTCGCCGCCGGCGAAAATCACCTTTCGGTTCACCCGGTCGACGAGCTTCTCAATGCTTCCGTCGGCCGGAACGGTCAACTTGCCGAATCGGGGACCGGCCACGAAACGGGCGTACAGCTTGGCCGTCTCGTCGTCGGAAGGATCCTCGGTGAAGGGCGCGTAATCC
>JAEWSV010000529.1 GCA_023398155.1 Spirochaetota bacterium | reverse complement strand
GGCTTTTCCATGACGATTATGGCTACGGCGCGATCGCGAGCGTCCGCGAGAGCGATGACGGCCCGATCGTGGTTGCCCGTTTCGAGACCGGGAGGGAAGTCAAGTTCCTTCCCCGGTATCAGTCGGCGAGTTTCATGAGGATCGGCAGCGATGAATGAATCGTATCGTGATTTGCTGGCGCTCGTGCCCCCTATACGCCGCGCGCGCGGTTTCCGGCTCTATACGGCGGCCGGTCGGCGCTTCGTGGATCTCTGGCAGTACGGAGGCGCCGCCGTACTCGGCCACACGGCTCCCGGCGTTCTCCTTTCCCTCAAAGATACGGCTTCCCGCGGGCTTTCCGCCCCGCTGCCGCATCCCGCGGGCCGCAGGCTGGAGCAGGCTCTCCTTCGCCTCTTTCCGGGTCGGGCCGTCCGGCTGTACGCTGACGAAGCGTCCGTAGACCGCGCCCTCGCTTCCGCCGGCCGCGGCGATCTGCGGTTCGCTTCCTTCGTCGATCCTGCCTTGACGGACGTTCCCGCGGGCGCCTTCGGCGCGCTCTGGCGCCCCTGGGCTCCCGAGTCCGATGTCCGTCCTGCAGCGCTCGCGCCGGTCCTGCCCGTGCCCTGGCCGGGCCGGCCGGCGGCATTACTCTTGGACGCGTCGGTTGCGGACGCGTTCCCGCCTTCCGATATCCTCTCTCCCGTAGCGCTCGCCGCGGCAGGCCGCGCCGTAGACGACCTCCGCGCCGCGCTTCCCGTACGGGCGGAGGTTCGGTTCGGAAGGATCGATGCCGCTCTCTCCGAGGGCGGTCCATGGACGCGCCGCGGCCCGTACCTTCGGCCCGAGCGCGCTCTTTCGGGCGAAGGATACGCGACGCTCTTCCGTCGCTTCTTGGGGGCCGGCTTCCTCCTGCCTCCCGACGCGGCCCTGCCGGCTATCCTACCGGGAGAGCTCTCCGCGGGAGAAGTCGCCGCGCTTGCGGCCTTGCTACGCGAGTCGACCTCAGAGATACTGTAGGCATGGATATCGGCGCGATTACCCTCATTACCAGCCGTCTCGTCCTCGGCGCCACGGCTTCCTTCTTCGCCATCATGCTCTGGTCAAAGACGCGCGATATCGCCTGGATGCTCATGGTGGTCGGCACCATCGCCGCGTACGCGGAGACCGTCTACTCGATCCTGGAACGTTTCGGCATCTCCGACGGCAGCGCTTTTTCCATCGGAGAGATTCCGCTCGCATCGATCATCCTACCGAACGTCCCGACGGTTTTTTATATCGCCGCCTTCTCCGTGATGGTGGTGCGTAAAACGCGACGCCGGTAGCGGATAACGCGGGCGCGGTCCGCGGGCGACGGGATTCGCGGCCAGCCTTGACGAAGGGCACAAAATTAGTATCCTTTCACTGATGCGCTCTCATGGCGTTCGTCCTTGCGCACGGAGGATAAAAGAATGGTAGCCCTCATTGTCGGAATCGTTTTTCTCGCCTTCGCCGCCATCGCCGTTGTGCCCTTCGGCCTCGATTGGGGAGCCGACGTGCTCCTTTTCCTGCGCGGAATGCTTCCCGTTATGGCCGTGTTCATTGGGCTCATCGCGGTGTTCATCGGAATCGCCGACATAAAGGATCGGATCGAAGCCAAGAAAGAGGAAGAGGAGGACCAGAAGGAGGCGACGAAGGACGAATAGATCCGCCGACGGGCATCGCCCATAGAAGCTCGCGTCGGGCTGTTGAAGCGCGCGTCGCCTGTAGCCGCCTGCGCTTCGCCTTGACATTGTCATCGTAATATGTGAATATCCATCCTTGCCCCGTATACGCGGTCGTCCGCGCGATGCCCAAGCAGGACGGACCGAATTCCGTGGTCGGAAAACACCGTTTGAAGGTACCATAAATGAAGACTGTTTTCGTAAAGCCGGCCGATGCCGAGCGGAAGTGGTTCGTGATCAATGCCCAGGACTTGATCCTCGGCCGCGTCGCCGCGAAGGTCGCTTCCATCGTCCGCGGCAAGGAAAAGGCGATATTCGCGCCTCATCATGAACTCGGCGACTACGTGGTCGTCATCAACGCGGAAAAGATCGCGGTCTCCGGCCGCAAGCGCCAGTACAAGATGTACTATCGCCATTCCGGTTATGTCGGCGGCCTCAAAGCCGATAGCTTTGAAGCGCTTTCCGCTCGGCACCCGACCGAGCCCCTCGAGCTCGCGATCAAGGGCATGCTTCCCAAAGGGCCGTTGGGCCGGAAGCTCCTCAAGAACGTGAAGATCTACGCGGGGGCCGACCATCCGCATGCGGCGCAAAACCCCCAGCCCGTCGAGCTGTAATCGAGAGGTAGCAAGGTGATTAAGAATCTCGGTATCGGAACCGGAAGAAGGAAGACCGCCATCGCCCGGGTTTTCTTGCGGGAAGGCAGCGGCAAGGTGATCGTGAACGGCAAGGAACTCCCCCAGTACTTCGTACAGGGCGAGCACGCCATGATGGTTCGCCAGCCGCTCATGGTAACCGCCAGCGAGAACAAGTTCGATGTCCTTATCAACGTCGAGGGCGGCGGCCCCAACGGCCAGGCCGGCGCGTGCCGGCACGGTCTCGCCCGCGCCCTCTGCCAGGTAGACCATACGAACTATACCGCCCTGCGCTCGAACGGGTTCCTCACCCGCGATCCGCGCATGGTCGAGCGCAAGAAGTACGGTCAGGCGGGAGCCCGTCGCCGCTTCCAGTTCTCCAAGCGTTAATTCACGTCGCGCTTCGTTCGCGCGGTCAGATGACGGTCGTTTCCGTCGAGAAGGGAGCCGATCCGGAAGTCCTCAACGTGGGACTCGAGGACGGCTCTCGTTTTTTATTCCGGCTCTCGTACCTCGAGGCTCCCTACGCCTCCGGCGAAGAACTCCTCGGCAGGGCGCTATCGATGGAGGAGGAGACGGACCTCCGCTTCGCCGGAGAGCGCTACCGCGCGGAGCGCGCCGCCCTGAGGCTCATCGCTTTGAGGGAGCACTCGCGAGCCGAACTGTCCGTGAAGCTCAGGAAGCGCGGTTTCGGCGAACGGGAGATAGCTCCGGTCTTGGCCCGCCTTATCGATGAAAGACTCTTGGATGACGCGCGGTTCGCAGAATTGTGGGTGGAATCCAGGCTCGCCAGGAAGTGCGAGGGGCCGGCCGTGCTCTTAGCGCGGCTCAGGGCCCACGGCGTCTCCCGCGAGATAGCGCGGGAGGCGGTGAACCGCGCCGTCGGCGGCGATCGCGAGGCGTCCCTCGTAGAACGGTTCCTGGCCGCCGAGGGCGGAGCGGGATCCGGCGACGATCGTCTGGTTCGGCTCAGGCTCCGCAAGGCGGGGTTCAGCTCAGGCGCCATCAGGGAGGCGCTCGAGCGTAAATCGTAAAGATCTTTCTTGCTTGAACTACACGGCGTAAAGAGGATTGTGCTATACTGATTGAGTACGTATATTTTGTTGATATGAACACTTGTTGACTTTGTGGATTTAATGGATATAATGGTAAGAGGTGTCATAACAAGTACTCATGCCTGAAAAGATACGATCGGACCATTCCGTCGCGATGAAAGGAAAGAGCCGTGTCCAAAAACGATAAAAAGGTGAGAATCTTTTCCGCATTGGAAGTTGCCAACATCTGCGGCGTCGTCAACCAGACGGCCATCAACTGGATCAGGAACGGCTATCTGAAGGCGTTCACGACTCCGGGCGGCCAATATCGCGTTTACGCGGAGGATCTCATGTCCTTCTTGGAAGCGCGCGGTATGCGCGTACCCGATGAGCTTTCCGAGCTCATGAAGGACGACGTCGATTGGAACGCCATCCTGGTCGTCGACGATGATCAGGACCTCAACGATTTGCTCAAGAAGTGGATCGAGAAGAAACTTCCCGGTTACCAGGCCATTCAGGCTTATGACGGCTTCGAGGCGGGTAGGGCTTTATCCGCCCATCGGCCCGGCTTCGTGCTTTTGGATATCGATCTACCCGGTATCGACGGTCATAAGCTCTGCCGCAAGATCAAGGAGGATCCCTCCTTCGGAAAGCCATTCGTCATTTCGGTAACCGGCCTGGATATCCCCGAGGAGCGGGATGCGATACTCGAGGATGGAGCCGACGCTTTTTTCGCCAAGCCTCTCGATTTCGACTTGGTGATTTCGACCATAGCCGATCTCGCCGGTAAGGTCACCCCGATTTCCGATGCCTGAAGTCCCCGGACGAGTGCTCGTCGTTGAAGATGAAGATGCCATCCGGCTTTCCTTGCGCGACTATCTTAGGCTCAAGGGATACGACGTCCTCGTCGCTTCCGACGGTGTCGGGGCCATCAAGCTGTTGCTGGACCATGAAATCGATCTTGTGGTGACGGATTACCGGATGGACATCCTCGGCGGCGACTACTGGATCCGTTTCCTGGAGCGTTTCTGCCCCGAATTGGACGTGATCATCACGTCCGGATTCCTCAAGCCCGATTTCGCCATACCTTTCGAGGTCCTCTACAAACCCTTCGATTACGTCGAACTGGAACAGCGCGTCCGCGAACGCCTCAAGGAGCGCGCCGCCCGCAATGGGTGAAGACGGTCCGGAACGGTTCGGGGGGCTCCGTTCAGGGAAGCCGCTTCCCGATGCGGCCTTCATGATCCGCGTCCGCGGACGGGTCCAGGGGGTCGGTTTCCGCTGGTCAGCGCGCGAAGTAGCGAAACGCCTCGGATTGACCGGTTGGGTACGCAACGCCGACGACGGTTCCGTGGAGGTGACCGCCGAGGGGCGCTCCGACAAGCTGGAAGCCTTCGCCGTCTGGCTCGCCCGCGGGCCTCTGGGTGCCAGGGTGGAAGCCCTGGAACGACGCGACCTCAGGCCGACCGGCGCCTACCGCGCCTTCACCGTAGAGCCGTAGCGGCCCTGGCGGTCGGCGTTGACAACGCACTCCCTTTCAGGTAGATTTCTCCTGCGAGGTTCTCCGGAGCGGCCGTTGTATAACGGTATTACCCGAGCTTCCCAAGCTCGTGACGCGGGTTCGACTCCCGTCGGCCGCTCCGCCGAACTTCGCTTTTTTATGCCCGCATCTCTACTCCCGCGCGATCATTGACCCGGTCCTTCACCCGCGAGCTTCGCGACGACGAAGCGGGTTCTTCTTGACCTATCTCAGGAATCGGCTGATACTACGTTTGTAATAGAACACGAGTAATAGTATGCAGGCCAAAGCACGCATGATTTTTCAGACGGAAGAGACCCGCCTCCTCATCCTGGGTACAGCCTGGAAGCTCTTCATGGAGCGGGGTTTTTTCGACACGCAGATGAAGGATGTCGCTGCGGCCACCGGATTGAGCCGGACGAGCCTGTACCGGTACTACGCGGACAAAAACGATCTCGCCATGGCCTTGGCGGAACGTATCTTCCAGGAACTCGGGCGGGACACCGCCTGGATGGACGAGCGGAAGGCGGCCGGAAAGCCGCTTACCGGGCTTGAGGCCATCTCGCTGTATTTGAAGCGGCATTGGCTGTCCCCGGCGTTCCATGACCAGTTCGTTTTCCTCGCGGAGTTCGACGCGTACTTCTCCGGGAAGCGGATCCCGACCGACTTCAAGGAAAGCATCAGAACCTCCATGCGCGCCGACGGGGACCGCGCGCTGGAGGAACTTTTCCGTGAAGCCCTGCGTGACGGAAGCCTGAGATCCGACCTTGATCCGCATCTCGCCATGGCGACCGTGCTCAATGCGGTGCGCGGGCTCCAGCAGCGGCTGCTCCTCCGCGGTTCGGCACTGGTGGAGGCGCGGCCCGAGGAGTTGGGCCGCATGCCCGAAGAGCTCGTGGACTATCTGATAGCGGGACTGCGCAATCCGGAAGGGGGATCGAAATGACGAGGGATTTGGATAAGATCATAGCGGCGATGACTCTGGAGGAGAAGGCGTCCCTCTGCTCCGGCGCCGATTTTTGGACCACCAAGGCCGTGGAGCGTCTCGGCATCCTCTCGTGGATGATGACCGACGGACCGCACGGGCTGCGGAAGATGCGCGGTGGCGGGAACGACGGCGGCCTCCTTGACAGCGTACCGTCTACCTGTTTCCCGTCCGGGGCTACCTTCGCCTCCACCTGGAATAGGGACCTCGTCCGCGGGCTCGGGAAGGCCCTCGGGGAGGAAGCCAAGGCTGAAGGCGTTGGCGTCGTCCTGGGGCCCGCGGTCAACATCAAGCGCAGCCCGCTCTGCGGTCGGAACTTCGAGTACCTTTCTGAGGATCCCTATCTCGCCGGCGAGATGGCCGCAGCCCACATCCAGGGCGTCCAGTCCCGGGGCGTCGGCACCTCCCTCAAGCATTTCGCGGCGAACAACCAGGAACGGCTCCGCATGTCCATCGACGTGATCGCCGACGAACGGTCTCTGCGGGAAATCTATCTCCCTGCTTTCGAGACCGCGGTAAAGACGGCCCAGCCGTGGACGGTGATGTGCTCCTACAACAAGATCAACGGTACCTATAGCGCGGAAAACTCTTGGCTGCTCACGAAGGTGCTAAAACAGGAATGGGGCCACACGGGGATAGTCGTGACGGATTGGGGCGCCTGCAACGATCGCGTCGCCGGACTCGCGTCAGGCCAGGAACTGCAGATGCCGGGGAGCGACGGCGTCGACGACGCGGATATCGTCGCCGCGGTGCGGAAGGGCGCGCTCGCCGAAAACGTCTTGGACGCGTCGGTGAAGCGTATGCTGGAAGTGACGTTCCGGGTGCTCGACAATCGGGATCCCGCGGCGACCTACGATGCCGACGCCCACCACCGGCTTTGCCGGCGCGTCGCCGCCGAGGGCATGGTCCTGCTCAAGAACGACGGCGGTCTCCTACCGATCCGCGATAAGCGGAGGGTTGCCTTCCTGGGGGCCTTCGCGCGGCACCCGCGGTTTCAGGGCGGCGGCAGCTCCCATATCACCCCGACGCGCTTGGACGACGCGGCGGCGGAAGCCGTAAAGGTTGCGGGCCCTTCGTGCGCTATACATTACGCGGCGGGATATTCGCTCTCGACGGACGAAAGCGATGCAGTCCTACTCGCCGAGGCGCGCGATGTCGCGGGGGCCGCGGAACTCGCGGTGGTGTTCATCGGCCTTACCGACCGCATCGAATCCGAAGGCTACGATCGGGATGATCTCGCGATGCCGGCGAGCCACCTTCGGCTGCTGGAGGAAGTCCTCGCGGTCCAGAAGAACGTGGCGGTGGTCCTCAGCAACGGCGCTCCTATCGAAATGCCGTGGCTGGACCGCGTCCCTGCCGTCCTGGAAGGCTACCTGGGCGGCCAGGCGTGGGGCGGTGCCGTGGCCGACCTGCTCTTCGGCGTCGAGAGCCCTTCTGGTAAGCTCGCCGAGACTTTCCCCCTCGCCCTGGAGGACACGCCGTGTTACCTCAACTTCCCCGGCGACGCGGGAACGGTGGAGTACCGCGAGGGGCTCTTCGTCGGGTACCGTTATTATGATGCCGCGAAGCGACGCCCCCTCTTTCCTTTCGGCCATGGGCTCTCCTACGCCAGCTTCGAATATTCGGCCTTGCGCGCCGACAAGGAGACGCTCCGCGATACGGAAACGCTCGCGGTCAGTCTGGAAGTGCGGAATTCTGGGCCCGTCGATGGGAAGGAAGTCGTGCAGCTTTACGTCGGGGATCTTGAGTCCTCGGTGCTGAGGCCGGTCCGCGAGCTCAAGGGCTTCGAGAAGATAACCCTGAAGCCGGGAGAAACGAAGACCGTCCGTTTCGAGTTGGGAAAACGCGCGTTCGCGTTCTGGTCGCCCGCGCATGCCGATTGGATAACGGAGACGGGCGACTTCGAGATAGCGGTCGGTTCCTCCAGCGCGGACCTCCGATCCCGCGCGATCGTTCGCCTCGAATCGACGGCGCGCGACCTCCGCGTTTGGGACCTCAACAGCAGCCTCGGCGAGGTGGCCAAGCATCCGCGCGGAGCGGCGTTCGCCGCCAGGATCAGGCCGGGCTTCATGCGGATGTTCGGCGACCTGGACCCCGCATCGCCCGAGGCCCGCATGGCCGCAGCGATGGCGGAAGAGATGCCGCTCCGCAACCTGCCGCGCATGGCGCGGGCCGTAACGAAGGCGGAGCTGGAGGCGCTCATCGACTCGCTCAACGCCGAGGGGTGATCGCCGAGCCTCAGCTGCGGCGAGGGGGCGAGACGGGAAGACGCACGCTGAAACTCGCTCCCCGCGACGACTTCGCCCTGAACTCGCCGTCCAATTGCGCCGCGAGCATCTCCACGAGTACGAGGCCGAGCCCCGACGTCGAGCCGACCGAGAAACCCGCAGGCAGGCCGACGCCGTCGTCGACTACCTCAAGGAGGAGGCGGTCGGCGTCCCGCTTCAAGGAAAGGCGGACCGTCCCGGATCGGCCGTCCGGGAACGCGTACTTGAGGCTGTCGGTGAGCAGCTCATTGGCGATGATGCCGAGCGATGCCGCACGTTTCGCGTCCAGGCGGATCTCGTC
>JAEWSV010000496.1 GCA_023398155.1 Spirochaetota bacterium | reverse complement strand
CAGGAGTGCAGTCTGCCGCAGCACGCGCGGAACGGGAGTCCCGAACCGCAGGAACAGCGATCGTCGCTCATGACTCGCGCGCGGCCGAGGCGCGCGGATCGGAAATTGCCGACGACGGGTTCGAACGTGCTCTCCATCGCGTCTTCCACGCAGAGGAAGGGCAGATCAACGGCGGCCTTGCGGAACAGCTCCAACTTACGGCCGCAGGATACTCCCTTGAGGTCGAGGCGACAGCGCAGGCCCTTCCAGGCGTCCTCGATAAGGTCGCTCACGGCGTCCCGTTCGGCGCGGGAAGCGAAACGTCGTTCCCCGCGCTTGGAAAGGTAGCGGGCGGTCTGGATAGACTTGAAGGCAGCGAAATCGTCCGCTTCCGCGCTCGGCCGGCGGCGCATTCCGTATTCGTTCACCCATCGACCGTACGCGCGCTCCACCGCGGGCGAGCGCGCGAGCTTGCGGGCGTTCACCCAACTCATCACCGCGAGGTCGCCGCGACCCGTGCGTTCCAGCGCCAATCCGAGATAGTACAAGATCCGCGCCAAGTCGCGCCGGGAAGAGACGGGGCACCCCTCCGCCGCCATCCTGAATTCGCCGACCGCGTTCCGCGGTTCGTGTCGGGAGAGGAACCGGCGTCCCCTCGCGTAGTGCATCGACCAGCTGTGCATTCCGCCCTCTGGGGGTAAAATAGCGATAAACCGATACGGAAGCAAGCATTACAATTGTGTTGACCGAGAGGCACGTTTCTCCGTATATTTCTCCTGTTCGCTTGAACGAATAACCTAATCACCACCAGCATCTCAGGAGGAAGGATATGAAGGTAAAACCCTTGGCTGATCGCGTTATGGTCAAGCTCGAAAAGAATGAAGCGAAGACGGCCGGCGGAATCATCATCCCCGACACCGCGCAGGAAAAGACCCAGACCGGCACCGTGGTGGAAATCGGCGACGACAAGGAAGTCATCAAGGTTTCCGTGGGCCAGAAGGTCATGTACGACAAGTACGCCGGTACCCAGGTGAAGGTGGACGGAGTCGAACACCTCATCCTCAAGTTCCAGGACATCATCGCCGTCATCGAGTAATCGAGGGAACATCGACGGAAAACGGCCCGGGGCGTCCGGGTCGTTTTTTTTATCTCATTCAGTAGCCGCCGAGGCGCTGAAGCTCCACGCGCGCCGTCCGATTCTGCGGATCGAGCTCCAACGCATAGGCGAGCACGCGGCGCGCCTCGCGTTCTTTACCGAGCGCCTCCAGGCAGCGCGCCACGCGTACCTGTAGGATCGATCGATCGTCCGCCCCCTCCGCGAGGGATGTGGCGGTCTCGTAATGCTCCAACGCGGTCCGCATCGAGCCGCGCGCTTCCGCGAGGACGGCGAGGTCGGCGGCGAGCCGCCAATCCCCATCCGCTGCGGCGGCCCGTAAGAAACCGGCCTCGGCATCGTCCAACTTTCCTTCCCGCGCGGCGCGGAGCGACGCGTGGAAGTCGACCCAGGCCGCGCGGAAAGCGGCGCGCTCCGCCGCCCTGAGGACGCGGGCGACGTCGTCCGTCGCACGGTAGGTCTCCATGTACCAGGCCGACCAGCGCGCGATCCTCCAGTCGTCCGGCCGGCCGTTCATGAGCAGCCAGAGCGAGGCGACGGTACGCTCGCGCCCCGCCCCCTCCGCGGCCCGACGTACCCGCTCCAACTCCAAAAGTCCGTCGTTCTTTACCAGCATGGCCGCTGCGAGGACCGCTTCTCCTCGGGCTCCGAGCAGCCGCGATAGGCGGATCGAGGCGGCGACGTTGCCCGGTTCCAAGGCCAAGAGGCGCTCCAGATAGGAATGCTCTTCCGCCCGTACCTCCGCCGGATCCGCGGTCCCGAGCGAAGGGACGGCGGCCAGATCGTAAAGCGCGATACCAGCGAGGCCGGGATCGGCGCTGGCGGCCGCTACCGACTTCCACGCTTCCCGAGCTTCATCGATATCTCCGACGAGCGTAGCCGCGTCCGCCCGCCTGAGGGACGCGAGCGCGCTGCCGTCCTGAGAAAAAAGGGCGGCCGCTGAGCGGGCATCGCCGAAATCGTACTCCAGCTCGGCGCGGAGGCGTACCGCTGCCGTTTCCGTCGACGCGGACGCCGCGCTTCCCTTTCGTTCGCGGAGAAGGGCGAGCGCCGAAATCCCGTCTCCCCGGATGAGGCGCGCGAGCGCGGCATCGGCTAGGAGGCAGGACGCGGCGTCGCTATCCGGCGCGTAGGCGGAAGCCGCGGCAAGAAGGGACTCGTCCGCGTTTGGAGGTAAACCGTCGGGGAGCGAAAGCCGGCGCGAGGCGACGAGGACGGCGGCCGCGACGGCGCCGAAGCGCGGATCGGAAAGGCGGAGCGCGTAATCGGCGGCGCGGGCGGCCTGGCCCGCCGCGAGAAGAGCCTCGGCGGCCACGGCGGCGGCGCTCTCCGCGTGGGGGAATCGGGCGGCAAGGGCGACAGCGGCTTCGGCGTAGGAAGCGCGGAAGTCGGCGAGGCGCGCCTCGGGGGCACCTCGCGCTACAAGGGCGCGGCGACGTTTCAAGACGGATAGGCCTTCCTCCACGGAGAGGGCGCGCCGTTCGGCGGCGTCCAGCAGCGGGATCAACGCTTCCGCCGATCCCGGAGAGGGTTCGGCCTTGAGGACGGCCCGGTCCAGTTCGGCCAAGACCGCCCGGAAATCTCCGGTAGGCCCGCGCAGTAGGGAAAGCAGCTCCGCCGCCCTTCCGGAAAAAACAAAAACGCCCGCGGCGGAAGCCACGAGCGCGAAACCCATGATGGAAACGAGGAACCGGCGCGTCCTCGGCATAGACCTATCCGGTCGCGTCCCGGTTACCGGCCGCGTCGCGGGGACCCGCCGACTTCCGCTCGGCCTCCAACGTCTTTCGGATGGCATCCAGGACGCCGTTCACGAAACGGTAGGAATCGTCGGTACCGTACTCGCGGGATATGTCGACGGCCTCGTCTATGACGATCGACGGCGCGACCTCGTCCTGGAACATGAGAGCGTAGGCGCTCATGCGCAGGATCGCGAGATCCACGCGATTGAGCCGAGAGAAATCCCAATTCTTGAGATGGCGGACGATCATCGCGTCGATGGCGGCGATATTCTCTATGGCGCCGGCGACGAGGAGCCGGGAAAAGGTCGCCGTCGCCTCATCTAGCGACGATTTCTTCTCCGCGTCGAGCCAGGCGAAAGTAGACAATTCCGCCACGGAAACCTTGGAAGCTTCCCAGGAATAGAGGGCCTGGAACGCGATGATGCGCGCTTTTCTACGTGACGCCATATCCTACCAGTTCAGGTTCTGCTCGAAAACCTGGAACGTCTTGCCGGCCCGCAGCTCGTCGACGATCTCTTTGGTCGCGGTATCGACGGCCTTCGCCTGTCGGCTCTGCAACAGCCGATTGCCGATGTAGTCGCGCACCGTGGAACGGCTGCCGAGTTGGTAGAGGTCGCCGACATCGAGCAACTTCTGACCGTAGATCTCGGTCACCTTGATGATCTGGAAACTCTGGCTGTTCTCCATGAGGCGGGAGACCTCGCCGAGCTTGAGGGCGAACGCGGTATTCAGGAATTCCGCGCCGACGATCCGCTGGGCCTCCGCGGTTTTCGGCAGGAAACCGCCCTCCCCCGAGCGATAATCGGCTCCGGCGACCTGGCCTTTCAAGACCGCTTCATCGAATTTGGCGGCGCTGGCCCCGATCTCCTTGACGAGGCGATCCGCGCTCTGCTTGGCCTT
>JAEWSV010000479.1 GCA_023398155.1 Spirochaetota bacterium | reverse complement strand
GCCTCCGCCTCGGCGGCGGCCGTGAGCGCCACGGCGATCATGATCGGAGTATCGCCCTCATTCGTACGCACCTGTAAAGGAAGACCCCGGGAGACCAGGTACTTGATCACCGAGAGCGCCCCGTTTCCCGCGGCGTGCATGAGGGTGGAATAGCTGTCCATGGGATCGACGGCGAACAGATCCGCGCCCGCGGCCTCCATGGCCTTTACGGCGGGAAGATCGTCCCGGCCGATGGCGGAAAAGAGGTCGCGCCGCGCATCGTCGGCGGCCGCGGTCTCTTCGGCCGCCCACTCGAGTTCCCGCGATGTTTTCAAGATTATCCCAAATTATACGCCCGAATACGCCATGAAGCCGCCGTCCACCGGGACGACGATACCGGTCACGAAGCCGGAAGCGGAAGCGTCGCAGAGCCATTTCACGGTGCCGACAAGATCGTCGGGCACGCCGAGTCGCCGCATGGGCGTGGCGGCGAGGATTTTCTTGGTCCGGTCGGAGGGCGATCCGTCCTCCTTAAGGAGAAGGCCGCGGTTCTGCTCGGTCAGGAAGAAACCCGGCGCGATCGCGTTCACCCGGAGTCCCGCCTCGGCGAAGTGGACCGCGAGCCAAGAAGTGAAATTGTTGACCGCGGCCTTGGCCGCGCTGTAGGCGGGGATCTTGGTCAAAGGCGCGAAGGCTCCCATGGAGGAGACGTTGAGGATGGAGGCGCCGCTTCGGCCGATCATATCGCGGGCGAAAGCCTGTATCGTCAGGAAGGTGCCGAGGAAGTTGAGGTCGAATACGGCGCGGAACCCGGCCTCTTCCATGGCGAAGAAGCTGCCGATCGGCGTAGCCGCGTCGGCGTCGGCCGCCCCGTCGGCCGACCACGAGCTCCAGTATTCCTTGGAGGTCGTACCGCGCGGATCGTTACCGCCGGCCCCGTTGATGAGGATGTCGCACGGGCCGAAGACCGCCTCCGATTCCGCCTTAGCCTTCTTAAGGCTCTCCATAGAGAGGACGTCGCACTGGACCGCAGCGGCCTCGCCTCCGGCGGCGCGGATACGCGCGGCGACGCGCTCGCCCTTTTCCAAGGTACGATTGAGAATGGAAATACGCGCGCCATCGGCCGCCAGTCCTTCCGCCATGGCGCTGCAGAGGATGCCGCCGCCGCCGGTCACAACGATCGTCTTTCCCTCGAAAAAACCCATTGAGTCCTCCGATGCCGCAAGATATCATAGGATACTACCACGTCCGATAGATTAGCGCGACGCTTCACGACCTCGCGCTATCTCGCTATATTCGATGCGAGGAGAGCGGCATGCATAGGCTCAATCATAGCGTCTCGGCCCTGGTGGATTCCTACGGAGCGTACGGACTCATCAACCATTCGGGCGGCCCCAATCTTCCGAGCCGGGAAAGCGTCGCGAGCATACTCGCCGACTTGGACGCGCTCCTCTTCCCGGGCTTCCGCGAAGAAGAGCGCCTCGACGAGGCGGGCCTCCACTTGGCCACGGCGGAGCGGGTCCACCGCAGCGCGCGTCGGCTCGCGCATGAAGTGGAAAAGAGCGTCTCCTTCTCTTGTCGGTGCGGCCGATTCTCATGCGAAGGCGAGCCGTGCAGGGACTTGGCCGAACAGATCGTCGGAGACTTCTTCGCCGAACTGCCGCAGCTCCGCAGGATCCTTGCCATGGACGTAGCGGCGGCGTTCAAGGGCGATCCCGCGGCCAAGAGCGTGGAAGAAGTTATCGTCGCCTATCCCGGCCTGGAAGCCATCGCCGTACACCGCATCGCCCATTACTTCTGGCGGCGCGAGGTACCGCTCATCCCCCGAATGATGAGCGAGATCGCCCACGGACGCACCGGCATAGACATCCATCCCGGCGCCGACATCGGGGAGTCCTTCTTCATCGACCACGGGACCGGCGTCGTCATCGGAGAAACCACGATCATCGGAAAGAACGTGAAGATCTATCAGGGCGTAACGCTCGGAGCGCTCAGCGTGCGCAAGAGCGAGGGGAACGTCAAACGGCATCCGACCATTGAAGACGACGTCACCATCTACGCGGGGGCGACCATCCTCGGCGGGGAGACGACCATCGGGAAGGACAGCGTAATCGGCGGGAACGTGTGGATCACCGAATCCGTACCGCAGGGAACCCGCGTCTACGCGAAGAGCGGAGAGCACGTACTCAAGCACAAGGAGGCGTGAGCCTGACAACCCGCATCCGCGACTTCGCCCGGTCCAGGATCTTCTTGCGCCAATTCGGCACGAGTTTCCTCCTCATGGTGGGTTTCACGACTCTTTTTTCCGCGGCGATATGGCTACGGACGAGCGGAGAATTCAAGGTCCGCCAAGCCGTGATCGCGGAGCACCTTCGGGACCAAAACGAAGCGGCCGTCCGCGAGTGGCTCTATAGCCGCGTCAACGCGGTGAACGCGGTCGCGGTCATGTTCGAAGGGGAGGAAGCCGCCGCGCTCGCGTCCCCTAGAGCGAAGAAGAAACTCGCGGGGCTCGTAGCCGCGCACCCGGACTTCACCGATATCGTCCTCATCGATTCACGGGGTCGCGTCGTCAATGCCGGTATGGCGCGCGAAGGGCTCCAGGCCCTCGATCTCGCCGACCGTGAGTATTTCCGGGAAGCCATGGACACGGGAGTCGGCATCGCCGGCTTCATGCCGGGAAGGCGGAGCAACCGACCGATCATGACCGTTGCCGCGCGCGTCGCGGCCGCGGACGGCGCATACGCCGTGGCGGCCGCCTTCATTACCCCGGACCGCTTCAGGACAATGATCGATGCGCTGAACCACGGCGGCCCGGGCGCGGCCTACCTCGTCGATCGGGACGGCGCTTCCCTGCTTCCCCCCGCCTCCGGCGCCGAAACCGCGCGGGCGGCCGATACGGAAGGCGAGCGCAATCCCGCCGCGGCAGCCGTCGCCCGCGGGGCACGGGGCGTGGCCGCCTACCGGACGGCCGCGGGCGAAGATGCGGTCGGCGCCTACGTTTGGATCGAGGAGATCCAGGCGGGCCTCGTCGTGGAGCTGGGCGGCGAACTCCTCATGAAACCGCTCGAACGGCTGCAGGGCTTCGCCATCCTCATGGCCGTCGCCTGCGTCCTCCTCGCGCTCGCGGCCTCCGCCCTCCTTTCCGCCCGCATCTTCGAGCCGGTGCGGGAACTCATCCGGGCCATGGACGAGGTGGCCGCGAGCGACTATTCGCGGAACGTCGAACTCGTCACGGGCGACGAACTCGACGAACTCATCGAACGCTTCAATCGCATGAGCCGCCTCGTCGCGAAGCGGGAATCCCTGCTCAAGGACGACGCGAGCCGCGATAGCCTCACCGGGCTCTACAACCACTCGGCGATCATGGAACACCTGGATCGGGCCGCGCGGTCGGGCGGCGGCGCATGCTTCGCCATGGTGGACCTGGACCACTTCAAGCGGATCAACGACGAGCACGGCCATAAGGCCGGCGACTACGTCCTGGTGCGCCTCGCGGAACTCCTCAAGCGTACGGTACGCGCGGGGGACTTCGTCGGCCGCTACGGCGGCGAGGAGTTCGCCGTGGTGATGCGGAGCGGGGACGAGGCCGCGTTCTGCGAACGGCTCCGCGCGGCCGTAGAATCCGCCGACTTCATCTACGCAGGAAAACGCATCCCGGTCACCGCCTCCGTCGGATGGGCCTGCATACGAGCGGGCGCTCCGGTAGACGAGGAACATCCCGGAGACGAGATCGTCAACGCGGCGGACGCGGCCCTCTACCGAGCGAAGGCCGCGGGCCGCAATCGCGTTGAACGGGGGTAGGGACCGCCGGTCACCGGACCAAGAACGCCAACTTATCTTCCTCCGACGAGCCGACCGCGAGTTCCGTACCCGCGGCGTTGAAGCTCAGGGCGAACGGTTTCAGCAAGCCGCCCTCCCCGTCCCCGGCGCGGAGCGTACCCCGGTAGACCGGATTTCCCGGACCTCGGATATCGAACAGCGTGAGCCCGTCGCCGGTCCCGCTCCCCGTAATCGCGAGGAAAGCCCCGTCGGAAGAAACGGCCATGCGTTTGGGATAGTCGAAGCCGGATATGCCGCCCGCTCCGCTCTTGGCCGCCCAGGCGGGAACGTAGCGGCCGCTCTCCGCGTTCCGGTCCAGCCTGATCAACGCCTTGCCGTAATACGATAGGACGTAGAGGCCGGCCCCTCCCGGCGCGAACGCGAGGGCGACCGGATCGGAGAGCGCCGCGAATCCCGAGAACGCCTCTTTCGGCACCGCATAGTCGAATTCCAAGGAGCCCGTCGGCGATGCGCGGAAGAAATAGAGCGCGTCGTCCCCCAGCGTGCCCACGACGAGCGTTCCGCTCGCGGCGTCCAAGGCGAGCGAACCGGGACGGGAGAACGCCGCCAAGCCGCCCATAGTCGGATCGGCGCAGCGTTCGGGGCTTCCCAAGGTAGGGACCAGCGGCATCCTCATGACGGCGTCGAGCGAAGGAACCGCGGCGAACAGGGCGCCCGAAGGGCCGACCGCGAGATCGGCGGCCCCGACCAGAGCGGCATCCGCGAGGCTTTCCACGACGGAAGGGCGGGCCGCGGCATCGACCGCGACGCGGCTCACCGCCCCTTGGGCTTCGGCGTAAACCGCCCATCCGGCCCCGTCCGGCAGGAAGAGCCCCCGCGAGGGAACGCCGAGGCGGACATCGTCCTCCCCGGTGAGGCCGCAGAGCGGCGCCACGTTCCCGGCCCCGCCGTAACGGAAAAAGCCGAGGGCCGCCTGGGTCCGGCCGATCGCCAGAAGGGTATGCCCGTCGGCGGAGAACGCGAGGTCGCGGCAGTCATCCAGCGACCGCGCCGCTCCGTCCGCGGGGAGCCCTTCCCGCGCGAGGGTCTCCGCCCAGCGCAGATCGCCGAGCGCGGCGCCCTCTCCGACGATGAGCCGGGCCGAGGCGGACCGGTCGGCGATGCCGCCGGTGGAGCCGAGCCAGTCGAGCCTCCGGGAACCGCTCTCAGCGGCCGGGACGGCCAGGTCCGCCGTTCCTTGTCCGAGGAGCTCGCCGTCCAGGTACCAGTCCCCTTCGAACCCCTCCTCCACGCTGAAAACGGCGGAAATGCCGGTCCCCACGCGCCGCGTCGCGGGGGCGATCGTCGCTGGAGTTCCTAAAAAATTCGGAACACTCGCGATGAAGTCCAGGCGCGCTTGGGGAGGCGTAAAACTCGCCTCCGCGCTCGTGCGCTGGCCCGAGAGGATGAGGACCGAATCCGCGAATCCGCAAAGGCGATCCTCTTGATCGTACAAGGACAACTCGAGGGTATACGGGCCCGCCGGAAGCGCGGCGATTTCCAGGTACCGCGCGGCGGCGGCGGCGTCCAAGGGGTATGCCGCACCCGATGGCGGAGATAGGCTACCCTCGACCCGCGCGTCTTCGCCCGGCTCTCCCTCCACGGTCCAACTGAGCGCGAAATTCCCGTCGCCGGAGAGGGGCAGCAAATCGATCGACCGGCTCGTCCGCTCGCCGCTCGAAAGGTCCAGCTCGATCGATCCCCGCGCGAGGAGGCTTCCCCCGGCCGACAAGCCGTCGGCGGTGATGCTCCACTCTCCCGGAGGAAGGCTCAGTTCCACCCGCGGATTCGCGGCTTCCGCCGTTACGAGCCGATCGTCCGGTCCGATGGCCGACACCTCGTACGAGGCGATGGCGCAGTCGGCCGGCGTCATCGTCCGGCTCCCCGGTTCCCGCAAGTCCAGGACGAGGCCCGCGACGGCTTCCGCGTCGGGGCTCGCGGTGTGGCCGCACGCGAGGAAGAGGAGCGCCCCGGCCGCGCCGAGCGCCCGCAACGCCATAGATAGACTCTTCATGCTGAACCTCCGTCCCGGTACGGGCGGAGCGTTCCCCGCGCTTCGATGGACGGGGCGGAATCTACCGAGCGGCGCCGGCTTTCGGGGCGACGCCGACGTTCGGGATGGTGCCGACGTTCGGGGCGAACCGGGGCGCCTAGCCCCGCCTGCCGAGCCTGGCTTCCAAGCGCTCGCGGATCCAGTCGGGGAAAGCGCCGAGGTGCGGGCGGAACTCGCGCCGCAAGGCGGGGAAGGAAGCGAGCGGTTTCATGAGGCGCCGCAGCTCAGCGGGCAATCTCCGGCGGGACGCGGCTTTGGCGGCGTTCCCATCGAAAGATGGCAGGAAGGACTTACCTTGTTCTACGAGGAGGCGGAGATCGGCGAGGAAGGCCTTGAAGTTGAAGACCGATTGGATGGAATGCCACGCGTCCAAGGCGAAGTAGAGGGCGAGGGCCCCCGCGGCGAAGTGCGACAGGTAGGGGCCGAGGACGCGGATCCGCGCAAGGATAGCGGGCTCCACGAAGAGGACGTTGACCGCGGCCAGGACGGCCCAATAGAGGGAAAAGCGCAGACAAACGCGGCCGCGGAGGTTGAAGGGCTCGTCGCGGTAGTCCCAGAGCGAAAGGCCGAAGAGGCGCTCCAAGAGCCACGCCGCCAGGTACTCGAGCGCCGTCGGAGAGAGGAGCAGGGCCGTCCACGCGAAGATCGGCGGGTAACTCCGCGTGGCCGCGCCGATGAGGGAGAGGGCCACCGCCCCGAATCCGTAGATCGGCACGAAGGGGCCCGAAAGGAATCCCGCGTTGACGAATCGATGTTCCTGCCGGGAACGGTA
>JAEWSV010000391.1 GCA_023398155.1 Spirochaetota bacterium | reverse complement strand
GCCCGATCTCCGCGTCTGCGGCCCGCCCGCCTCATCTGCAGCCCGATCGCTACGCCCACGGCATTCGCGGCCGTAACCTTTTACCGGCGTTTATTATTATATTTGTCGATAGACCGCAAGGAGACATCGATGAAACTGAACGAACGCCTCTCATCCCGAAGTTTTTTTGTTTTCAATCTCGTCTTGCTGGGAGCCATCTTCGGCTTCTCGCTCGCTTTCCTTTCTTTTTCCTGTTCGACGCCCGGCGTCAAGAAGACGGCGTACGCCGAGACCGCGCAGGGAACGGTTCCGACGGACGCGCTCGCGGTAGCCGAGAGCCTCCAGGCGGCGACCCGCTCCGTTTCCGAGAGCGTGCTTCCCACGGTCGTGGAGATCAAGACCGTGGAGGTGAAGAAGCAGCAGACGCCGCGTTTCAACGGGGTTCCTTGGGAATTCTTCTTCGGCACACCCGATCAGGAAGGCGGCGAGGAGCGCGAGTATCGGTCCCAGGGCCTCGGTTCGGGCATTATCGTGCGCCGAGACGGAAAGACTTACTACGTCGTGACCAACAACCACGTCGCGGGAGACGCGACGGAAATCAGCGTCGCGGTCGACGACGGACGGGAATTCCCCGCGAAGCTCGTGGGCAAGGATCCCCGCAAGGACCTCGCGCTCGTCTCGTTCGAATCGTCCGATAGCTTCCCGATAGCTCGCCTCGGCGACTCGGACGGGGTGAAGGTCGGCGACTGGGCCATAGCGGTGGGCAACCCCCTCGGATTCATGTCGTCGGTCACGATGGGAATCGTGAGCGCCGTCGGCCGAACCGGAGGCCCCGCGGGCAACATCAACGACTTCATCCAGACCGACGCCGCCATCAACCAGGGCAACTCGGGCGGAGCCCTCGTCAACATCCGCGGCGAGGTCGTGGGCATCAACACCTGGATCGCGAGCTCCACCGGCGGCTCGGTCGGCCTCGGTTTCGCCATCCCGATCAATAACGTGAAGAGGGCCCTGGACGATTTCATCTCTTCCGGTTCGGTGAAGTACGGCTGGCTCGGCGTTTCCCTCATCGACATCGAGAAGGGGGTCGCGAAAGACCTCGGCGTGGAAGGCAAGAAGGGCGCCCTCGTTTCCCAAGTCTTCTTGGGTTCTCCGGCCGACAAGGGCGGCATCCTTCCCGGCGATTTCGTGACGGCCCTCGACGGCAAGTCGATGCGCGGCCGCGACCAGCTCGTCCTGGCAGTCGGCGATCTCCGCGCCGGACAGAAGGCCGTGTTCACCGTGTTCCGCGCCGGAGCCGAGAAGGACGTCACCGTTCGGATAGACGAGCGGAAGGACGAAGTCGCCGCCGAGAACGCCAAGCTCTGGCCCGGCCTCGTCGCGGTCCCGCTCACCGACGAGATACGGAACGCCGTCAAGCTCGATAAGAGCGCGACGGGCCTCTACGTCGTGGAAGTGTTCGCTAAGAGTCCCGCGGCCGCCATGGGCGTCCAGCGCGGCGACCTCGTCGCGGCCGTCAACGGCGTACCGGTGACGACCCTGACGGATTTCTTCCGGACGATCAACGAGAAAGCCCAGAAGGAGATCTGGTTCGAAGTGGCGCGCGGCGATACCAAGCTGGAGACCATGCGCTTCAAGCGCTGATCGCGGCGGTAGCGCGGACGGAGGAGGGGCGATGCGCTCCTTTTCCGCCCCGCGCGGCGCCTTTCGGATGGGACTTCTACCAAAATCCCCGGAAATCGTGTAGATTTCTTTTATGATCAAGGAATTTCTTCCCTACGATACGGTGAGGAACAACGCGCTCAAATTGGCGCATCGGATCCACGCGGACGGGTTCATCCCCGATGTAATCTACGTCTCCCTACGAGGCGGAGCCTACTTGGGCAACGTCATCAGCGAGTACTTCAAGATCGTCCGCGGCGAGGGGCGTCCCGTGTATTACGCCGCCGTCGTCGCCCGCTCGTATACCGACGTTCGCAAGCACGAGCGGGTCATGGTGGACGGTTGGACCTACGCGCCGGAGTACCTGCGCACCGGCGATAAGGTCCTCCTGGTGGACGACATCTTCGATACCGGCCGGACCATCAACCGGCTCGTCGAGATCATCCTCGAGAAAGGGATACCCCGCAAGGACGTTAAGGTGGCGGTCCACGACTATAAGTTTTTCCTGGACGAAGAGGAACAGCTCCCCATCCATCCGGACTACTGGTGCCGAAAGCACGAATTGACCTCGGCCGATGAGGATCGGTGGATCCATTACATGAGCCACGAGCTCGTGGGGCTCTCAAAGTCGGAACTCGAAGAGCATTACTACAAAGACGACCCTGAATTAAGAACGATCCTCAATGCGATAAAGTAGGGGAGGAGCCATGCAACCCCGCGCCGTTTTCGCCTTCGCGCTGCTCCTGGCGGCGGCCCTGGTCGCCGCCGCTCCGTCCGGCTCCGGCCTCGCCACTAACGCGGAAGGGGGGACCTTTTCTTCCGCCCGCCGCTACTGGTTCTCGGTCGGACCGCGCGAACGCTTGCGGCTGGTATTGGACGGCTCTGAAGTCTACCGCGGCGCCGGCCCCGCGTCGGCGGAGCTCGCCGCGAAGGAAGGCGAAGAACGGCGGTACGAGTTGGTCGCGGAACGGCTGCAGCCCGCACCCGACGATAGCCTCATAGAGTCGCGGACCTTCCTCGTGGCGGTGGACGCGGCGCCCCCGAAGGAACCGATCATAACCGCCTCGAGGCGTCCGGACGGTTGGACGCTTTCCGTTCGGACGGAAGAACGCTCCCGCGTGGACGCGATCGTGGCCGCTGACGGCGTCTACTCCCTCAGGCGGGACCTTTCGGACGGGGAAGTCGTCGCCGGGCGTAGCCTTTCCGTTCTGGCCTGGGCGGTGGACGCCGCGGGAAACCGTTCCGAGGTCGTGACGGCCGAGGCCGCCCCGCTCGAATTGGCCGTCGCCAATCCGGCCGCCGGCCGATGGGCGAACCGGCAGCGCCTCGTGGTCTTCGCCGATGGCGCCGAAGAGGTCTTCTGGACCGACGACGGCAGCGATCCGCTGGGGCCGTCTTCCCATAGGTACGGAGGTCCGGTGCTCATCGACGCGGTCGGCGACGTCCTCGTGAAGGTCGCCGCCCGCGCTCGGGACGGAAGGATAGAGCGCAGGGAAGTCGCGTATTCGGTGGCGCAGGCGGACGAAACGCCCTTCGAAAACCTCCGCGCGGCGGAAGAGAAGTCCTTCACCGCGGCCTCCGCGCTGACGCTTCCGGAAGGATTCCGTTGGGATGCCGCATCGGCCCTGCCGCCCGTAGTAGAAGCGAGCGACCTCCGGTACGAGAGCCGGACTATCGCGCTCCGTCCGGTGGCGAACTTCGCGCGTGCATACGTCCTACTCATCGGAGACCGTTCCGTCCCCCGGCGTTTCGCGTTCGCTCTGGACGGCCGACTCCCGGATGCCGCGGATCCGGCGGTCGGAGCCCCGGCTTCGGTAGACGACGCGGACGCGGATACCGAAGTGGAGGCCGCCGCGACCGTTTCCGATTCTATGCCCCTGCTCCGGACCGCGGGGATCGCCCGCGCTATCCAATGGCCGCGGATTCCGGCGCGTATCCGGTATCGGCTCGGAGAGGAAGCCCGTTGGAACGACGCCGACGAACCGCTCTGCATTCCGGCGGCCGGCGGCCGCCTCGCATGGATAACGGAAGGCGAAACCGAAACGGCCGGTCCATTCTTCATGGACATCGGGCCTACCGAAGGGTTCTCCGAGGGACCGCTCCCGACCGCGTCCCGCTCCGACGGCGCCGTCGTCGCGGAAACCGTACGGCTCGCTACGGCCGACGGCCGGGAATCCGCCCGATTCTACGTGACCCTTCCCGGCGCCGTTCCCAGCCGGATCATGTCGCTCGCGCATGGGACGGAGCTCGCGCTGGACGCCTGCGACGGCGAGTCCCTCGTTTGGTCGATCCGGCCGGAACGCGGGGGCCCGCCTCGATCGTGGACTATCGACCGCGCGCCTCCTCGGCGGCCCCGCATAGAAGGACCGGAAGAGGGCGCGTGGATCAGCCGCGCGGCCGAAGTGTCGGTGATCGGCGAGGATCGGACGTATGCCGTCGTCCGTCGCGCCGCTTCCGCCGACGCGGCCGAAACGTTCAATTTCATCGGGACGACGTTGCTCCGACCCACGCGGGAGGGTCTCGAATCGATACGGATTGAAGCGCGATCCGTCGACGAGGCGGGGAACGAAAGTCCGATAGTGGTCCGCAGTTTCACCATGGACGCGTCGACGGTCTACGCGGGAATCCTGAGACGCGATCCTGAGGCCGCAGGCGACGGTTCGCGGGATCAGCCTTTCGCGAGTTTGGACGAGGCCGCTGCGGCCGCGAAAGCCAGAGGGCTGCGCCATATCCGGGTGCTCTCCGGAGCCGGCCTAAAGGGTCCGACTCGGTTGGACGCTGAACTCAGGATCGAAGGCGGCTATCGCTCGGACGGAACCGCGTACGGAGGACAAGCCCGTATAACGGCCGAGGCCGGCGCGTATCTCCTCGTCTCAGGAGCCGAAGTAGAGCTGTCCGCCCTATCGATCGAAGGCGCGGCCGGATCCGCCGCTCCGCTCGTCCGGGCGGAGGGCGGCGCGCGCGTGGTAATGAAGGGCTGCGACCTGACCGGCGGGGGCCTCGTCCTGGACGCCTCCTCGGCGGCCTTCGACCTCACGGAATGCCGCGTCGTCGCCTCCGGGGCCGGCCTCCCGCGCTCCGCGGCGATCCGTGCGGACAATTCCACGATAAGCCTCGACCGTTGCCGGTTGGAAGTCTCGGGCGCGGACGTAGCCGTCGCTTTGGATTGCCGCGGAGGCGAGATCACCCTCGACACGGTCATCGCGGAAATCCGCGGAGGCCGGACCGCCTTCGGATTCCTGCTCCGGGAGGCGACCGTGCGCGCGGAAGACGCCGCGGCGTCGGCGGTTGCCGATGACTACGCCTCCGCCCTGGACATCGGACGGAGCGCGTATTCGTGGAAGGGCGGATCGCTCGCCGCGACGGCGCGAGACGCGGCCCTCGCCACGATCGACGCCAGCGAAGGATCCTTCGCGGAGACCGGCTTCACCGTATCCGCCGTCTCTTCGGCACGGGCATTCAGGATTAGCGGTGAATTTCCTTCGATCGCGGATTCGGTCTTAACCGCCGCTTCTTCCGCGAAAAGCGCGGATGCCTTCTCCGGCGCCGAGCCGCGGCCGGGAAGCGTGGGAGGCAACCGCTTCCGGGGCTTCGATCGCCTCTGGGGCGCGCGCTTCGAGGCGGCCGATATCGCCGCCTTCAACCGGCGCTACGCGCCGCGCGGTTCGCCCAACACCGTCATAGATCCTGAGGACGGCGAATGAAGAGAGCCGTCCCCGCCGCGGCCGCGGCGCTCTTTTGGGCGGTTACCCTATCGCCATCCGTTCCGCGCGCGGAGGCCGCCGTGCCTTGGCTCTCGTTCCTGCCCAAAGCGGAACGGCCCAAGGCGGCCTCACTCGTCGCATCGATCGACGCTGGCCTCGCCGTACTCGTCGAAGACCGCGAGCGCGCTTTCGCCGCTGAGCGGTCCTATATCGACGCAGGCCGGAATCTCGCCGCGGTCCTGGATTCGTTCAGCGAGGAAAACGAGGCGTTCGACTTCTCGTTGGCGCTTTCCGGTTTCGGTGGACTGTCGGCGGAGAGCGCCGTAGGGGTACTCGCCGATAAGCGGCGCCTCCGCTGGGAGGTCGCCCGGGATCTCGCCTCGCGCCGGTACGGCCACGTAGAAAAGGCGGGCATCGCGACCGCGGAGGCGACGGAAGCCGGAATCCTCAGGTACGGGCGTTCCCTCGCCTCCCTGATCTCCAAGCGGATTCCCGCCATCCCCAAGAAGGATCTCGCGAAGGCCGTCAAGGCCCTTGAAGATCGGCTCGCGCGCCATCCCGAGTGCCCCGCGTCCGCGTTCGCCGCGCTGCGGGACGCAGCGGCCGAATTGGAGGGGCCATCGTACCGCGCCTGGATGGCGGCGCTTTCTCCCGGTCTCCCCGAGTCCCTCGCCGCCGACGAGACGATCGCGCTCGGCGCATCGGAGGCGGAAACGGCGTTCAAGGCCGCAATGAGCGAATTCGTGGAGGCGTACGCCGCCCGAAGGCTTCTCGGAGAGGTTCTACCCGCGGCCGCGGCCGCCGCTTGGTACGTGGACGGCCTGGCGGGCCCGCGCGTGCCCTTCGCTCGCGTTACGCCTCAGACCCTCGCTTCCCTCTCC
>JAEWSV010000293.1 GCA_023398155.1 Spirochaetota bacterium | reverse complement strand
CTTTAAGGAAGCGCCGGTGCATGAAGGCGAGGACCTGCTCGGCCCGCGAGCGGATCGCGGCCGGATCGTCCCGCGATAAGTCGACCTCCAGCCGCAGGTCCTCCGCGGCGGCGGCTATCCTGCCGCGGGAACCGGCCGCCGACGAGGCCGAAGCCCCCGAGGCCCAGAGCGCGAGATCCAGGAGCCCCTCCCAGTCCAAGCGGCCCTCCGCTTCGGACGCCGCGAAAGAAAGGGGGCGCTCGTCTGCTTGGAGCCGGGGCTGCGCGGCGGGAGCGAGGGCCGCGGCCTGAGCGGGGGCGGCCAAGCTCAGTGCGGCGGCGAGGAGCGGCGCTCCGAAGCGCCGAGAGGGAACGCGGCGCGTTGACGGTCCGGGCGACCTTTTCATATTATCTAAGGTACGGACAATCGACGAAATTACAAAAGCCGATCGCTTTTGTCGTTTCCACCGATCGATCCCCCAAGGAGCGGACATGCGGGACAGCGACAAGGATCTCATCATCATCGGCGCCGGGGCGGCCGGCCTGGCCGCGGCCCAGTACGGCGCGCGAGCCAACCTCCGGACGCTCGTGGTGGAAGAGATGGCGAGCGGCGGGCAGGCCCTCCTCATCGACCATCTGGAGAATTACCCGGGCTACGTGGAACCCAAGAGCGGCTACGAATTCGCCGCCGACATGCAGGCGCAGGCGGAGAAATTCGGGGCCGAGTTCATGACCGATACGGTCGTCTCCCTCAAGAAGGACGGGGAGCTCTTCGTCCTCCGGCTCGGCGACCGCACCCTCACCGCCCCGGCCGTCATCCTCGCCACCGGCGCGAAGCACCGGACCCTGGACGTGGGCGGCGAGGCGCAGTTCACCGGCCGCGGTGTCTCCTACTGCGCCACCTGCGACGGCCCCTTCTTCAAGGGTAAGAAGATGTTCGTGGTGGGCGGCGGGGACGCGGCCTGCGACGAGGCCCAGTTCCTCGCCAAACTGTCCGACAAGATCGTCATGGTCCACCGGAGGGACCGCTTCCGGGCCCAGAAGTCCCTGGCCGACCGCGTCCTCCACAACCCCAACATAGAAATCCGCTTCAACACGCGGGTGGTGGAGATCAAAGGGGATAAAAAAGTGGCTTCCGTCGTCCTGGAGCGGACCGATACGGGCGAGCGGACCGAGGAAGCGACCGACGCCGTCTTCATCTTCGTCGGGTCCATCCCCCAGACGGCCCTCGCGCCGGACGCCGAGAAAGACGAGAGCGGCTCCATCGTCACCGATCAGCGTATGGAGAGTTCCATCCCCGGGCTCTTCGTGGCCGGCGACGTGCGCGCCACCCCCTTCCGCCAGGTCGTCGTGGCCGCGGGAGAAGGGGCCGTGGCGGCCCATTGCGCATCCCAGTACATCGACGACGTGCGGGGGGAATCGTACAAGTGAGGCTGCGCGCCGTCGCGTCGACCCTCGCCGCGACGGCGCTCGTCGCGCTCGCCGTTCCCCTCGCCGCCTCGGACGCGCGGGAGATCGATTTCGACACCTCGCTTCCGCCGGAGACGCTCGCCGACGCTCTTTTGGAGCGGATGACCGATGAGGAGGCGTTGGCCCAGACCTTCATGCTCGGATGGGTCGGCGCCGATCCCTCGCCACTCATCCTGGAGTGGATAAAGGAACGCCGGATCGGCGGCGTGAAGATCTTCGGCTGGAACACCGAGGACACCGACAAGCTCGTCCGGGCGGTGGGATCCCTGCAAACGGCGGCCCTCGCCTCCCCGCGCGCGATTCCGCTCCTCGTAGCCACCGACCAGGAAGGCGGCTGGATCAGGCACGTCAAAGGCACCACGAGCGAGACTCCGGGCAACATGGCCATCGGGGCTTCCGGGTTTCCCCGCGACGCCTATCTTTCCGGCCTCTACATCGGCAGGGAAATCGCCGCCCTCGGCATCAACATGAATTTCGCGCCGACGGTGGACCTCTACACGAATCCCGATTCCATCCTCATCGGACCGCGCGCCTTCGGCCGCGATCCGGTGAAGACGGCCGTACTCGGCGCGGCCTTCGCGAAGGGACTGGAAGCGGCCGGCGTGATCGCGACGGCCAAGCACTACCCCGGCCACGGAGACACGGCCCTGGATTCCCACGGCGTCCTCCCGGAGATAGACGCGACGGTGGAAACCCTCTGGGAACGCGAGCTCGTGCCGTACCGCATGCTCGCCAAGGAGGGCATCCCGGCGATCATGAGCGGACACCTCGCCTTCCCGCGCACTCCGGCGCGCTCAGAGCCGGCATCCCTTTCGCGGTGGTTCCTCACCGACCTCCTCCGTAAGAAGATCGGGTTCGAGGGGCTCATCATCACCGACGATCTCCTCATGAACGGGGCCGCCTCTTCCGCGGGAAGCCTCTCGCGCGCCGCGCGGCGGGCCCTGGAAGCGGGCAACGACATCATCATGCTGTCCAAGACGCCCGCCCTCGACGATCCCATCTGGGAGAACCTCGTCGAGGCGTGCCGTAGGGAACCCGCCTTCCGCGAACGCGTACGGGACGCCGCCCGCAGGGTCCTCGTCCTCAAGATCGAGCGCCTCCGCGCCAAGAACGCGCCGCCCTTCGTCCCCGATCCCGCGGAGGCCGCGAGGCGCGTCCCCGACAAGGAAGGCGCCGCCTTCTTCCTGGACCTCGCGGTCCGGAGCGTTACCCTCGTGGAGGGGGCGCCGACGCGGGAAGGCGCCGGCGATGCCTTCCCGCTCACCGCGGAGAAGGCGGGCAAGGTGCTCCTCGCGGGCCAGTTCGAGGACTTCTTCGCCGTAGGGCTGGCCGCCTATCCCGGCGCGGCCCGGTACCGCTTTTCCTACGTCCCCCAAGACCGCGCCGCGCCGGCCGAGCGGAGCGCCCTCCTCCGCAGCGCGGCCGACGCCGACACGATCATCCTCTGCCTCGCCAACCCGGCCAGCCTGGAGCTGCTCCAGGCGCTCCGGCCCCTCGGCCGCCGCGTCATCGCCTTCTCGGTCCTCTCGCCCGTCTACTTGGACAAGGCTCCCTGGGTGGACGGCGCTGTCGCGGTGTACAGCTACGCCCGGCCTTCCTTCATAGCGGGCTTCTCCGCCCTCCTCGGTAGGACCGTTCCCCACGGCGAGCTGCCTTTCCCCCTCAGCGCCAAGCGGCGATCGGCGCCGGCCTCCGGCGCCGACCTTCAGGATCGGCGACCGTGAGGTGGCGCCGCCTCCGCGGGGAGGACGAGGAGCCGCTCCGGCGTTTCCTGCTCCCCCGGGAGGGCCGGTGCCTCGCGGCCGCCGGCCGTTTCCTGGAGCGTGATCCGGCGCGGGATATCGTCTGGTATGCCTCGGACGAATCGG
>JAEWSV010000280.1 GCA_023398155.1 Spirochaetota bacterium | reverse complement strand
CAAACGAGGTTATCCCCGGCGCGGACGCCGCAAAACAAAGCGTCCAAACCCGGTAGGCCGGTTCCGTACTCTCCGGAATCCCCATCGGTACAAGCGTTTCGTTGATTCATCGGCGTCATTGTACCATGACTTACTTCCCGCAAAAAAAAGAGGCCGGCCGATACCGCCTCGGCGTATCGACCGACCTCTTTATCCGCGCGGACGGGCGCGGGCCCGATGGCGCGAGGGCGGCGGGCGTTACATCTTCACGATGGAAGGGTCGTAGTCTCCGGGCGGCACGAAGCCGAGGAGCTTGATGCAAGTGGCCGCCAGGGAGCTGATCCCGAGGCCTTCCGCGAGGCTGCCTTCTCCGGCCTTGGCCGCGTATTCGCCCTTGTGCTCGGGATCGAAGATGACGCAGGGCACCGGGTTAAGGCTATGGCTGGTCTTGGCTTTGTACGTGCCGTCTTCCTTGCGGATAGCCGCCCCCGTCTTCTTGTCGTGCTCGAACATGTCGTCCGAGTTGCCGTGGTCCGCGGTGAGGATGAGGATGCCGCCCGCTTTCTCCACCGCCTTGGCGAGCCTGCCGAGCTGGAGGTCCATGGCCTCCATGGAGCAGACGACCGCCTGGTAGATACCCGTGTGGCCGACCATGTCGCCGTTGGGGTAGTTGAGCCTGATGAAGTCGTACTGACCCGACGCGAGGGCTTCCAGCACCGCGTCGGTGATCTCGGCGCACTTCATCCAGGGGCGCTGCTCGAAGGGAAGCACGTCGCTCTTGATCTCTATGTAGGTTTCGAGCTTGTCGTTGAACTTGCCCGTGCGGTTGCCGTTGAAGAAGTAGGTCACGTGACCGAATTTCTGGGTTTCGGAGACGGCGAGGGTGCGGACTCCCGAGGCGGCGAGGTACTCGCCCATGGTCCGGTCGATGGAGGGCGGGCTCACGAGGTAGCGGGCGGGAACGTGGAGGTCGCCGTCGTACTCCATCATGCCCGCGTAGCAGACCTTCGGGCGGCGAACGCGGTCGAACTTATCGAACTGGTCCTGCTCGAAGGCGGCCGTCATCTCCAGGGCGCGGTCGCCGCGGAAGTTGAAGTAGACGACGGAGTCGCCGTCCTCGATAGCGCCGATCGGTTTCCCGTTCTCGGCGATGACGAATTCCTTGAGGTCCTGGTCGATGATGCCGGGGATCTCCTTGCGGTAGGTCTCCACCGCCTCGCGGGCCGTCTTGAACTGGCGGCCTTTGCCGAGCACGTGGGTCTGCCAGCCGCGGTCAACCATGCTCCAGTCGGCGCCGTAGCGGTCCATGGTGATCCACATGCGGCCGCCGCCGGAGGCGATCCGGTAGTCGACGCCGCCGCCGGCGTTGAGCTCCGTCAGGAAGGCCTCGAAGGGATCGACGTACTCGAGGGCGCTCGTCTCGCCGACGTCGCGGCCGTCGAAGAGCGTGTGGACCCACGCCTTCTTCACGCCGTCGGCCTTGGCCCGCTCGAGCATGGCCTTGAGATGGTCCATATGGCTGTGGACGTTGCCGTCGGAGAAGAGTCCGATGAAGTGGACCGCGCCGCCGGACTTCACCGCGTTCTCGACGATCTCCTTCCAGGCTTTTCCCTGGAAAATAGCGCCTTCCGCGATGGACTTGGTCACGAGCGCGGCGCCCTGGTTGAAGACGCGGCCGCAGCCGATGGCGTTGTGGCCGACCTCGCTGTTGCCCATGTCCTCGTCGGACGGGAGGCCCACCGCCTTGCCGTGCGCCTTGAGCTTCGTATGCGGGCTCTTCGCCTTGATGGCGTCCAGGTTGTACATTTTGGAATCGGCGACCGCGTCGCCTTCTTTGTATTTGCCGTAGCCGACGCCGTCCATCACCACGAGGACGACGGGTCCGCGACGACCCTTCCAGTTGGGGTTTTTCTTGAGGGCTTCCACCATGCGGGGACTCCTTGAAATCGATATGGTCCCGCTTGAGCGAGTCGATCTTTCGAACGGCGGGATGATTGGATAATACGTAATTTTTTGCCCGACATCAACAACCGCGCAGGTCCCCGGGATGCGGAATCGCTTGACAAGGCTTTCGAAGGGCTCCGATACTTGAGCTTACATGAAGCTGCTCGTTTTCATCCTAAACAAGGAAGAGTTCCTCGAATCGGTCATGGAGGCCTACGTCGAGGCAGGAGTTTCGGGCGCCACCATCCTCGACTCGGAGGGAATGGGACGATACCTGGCGTATGAAGTTCCCCTCTTCGCGGATTTTCGGGATTTCATGAAGGGCAATAAGCCCTACAATAAGACTATCCTTTCGGTGATCAAGGATGAGGCCACCATACGGCGCCTGATCCCCTTGATCGAGGAAAGCGTAGGTTCCTTGAACGATGCGGGAACCGGCCTCATGTTCACCGTTCCGGTGGACTGGATTTCCGGCTTCAAGCGGCCTGAAGGCGAGGAGTGATGCCGATGGTTCTTTTCAGCGAGATACTCGACCCCGTCTGCGCGGCGACCGGCGTCCTCGCAGCCGACAAGGATGCGGCGCTCGTCGCGGCGGTCGGCCTCCTAGCCGATCACGGCAAGGTCCACGACGGCTCCCGGTTACTCGCTGAAATCCGTGCGCGTGAACGGCTTTCGTCTACGGGGATCGGGGAAGGCGTCGCGGTACCGCACGCGCTCTGCGACGAGATTCCCCATACGGTCATGGCGGTGATGCATTTGGCCAAGCCCGTGGATTTCGCCTCCCTCGACGGGAAACCGGTGGATCTCGTATTCATGATGGCCGGTCCCCGCGGAGCTACGGCGAATCACCTCAAGATCCTTTCGAAATTGGCGCGCCTTCTCCACGACGAACAATTCCGCACCGCGGCCAGGGACGCGCGGGACGGCGCCGCGCTCGCGCGGTTGCTGCTCGAAAAGGACTGATCCCGTGGACGCCTCAAGACGGTGGGGCTTGCTCAGGATCGCGCTCACGACCTTATTCCTCTCCGTCGTCTGGGTGTTCTTTTCGGGGAGCCTGGACCCCCTTTCTCTCGCCGCGGGCTTCGCGGGCTCGGTCGTCATCGCGATCCTATCCTACGACGTATTCATAGAGGACCACGAGGCCGGGCGGAGGTCGGTCCTTCCCCGGTTCCTTCCCGCGTTGGCGTACCCCTTCCTTCTCGCGGCTGCGATGTACGCGTCCAGTTGCCGGGTCTTCCTCGCGGTCATCACCGGCCGCGTCGAACCTCGAGTCGTGCATTTCAAGTCGAAACTCCATTCAGATCTCGCGCGCGTCGTCCTCGCCCATTCCATAACGTTCACGCCGGGCACCATTACCCTGGAACTGGACGACGATCATCTCATCGTCCATTGGCTCTTCGCCACTACCCGCCACGCCGTGCGGGCGGGGAATGAGGTGAAGGGAGGGCTCGAGGACGCGGTCAGGAGGATCTGGTCGTGATCTCCTTGGTATTCGATGCCACCTCCCTTATCCTCGTCGTCTGCTCCGCCTTCTGCATGCTCCGCCTCGCGTTAGGGCCGCGCGGCGCGGATCGTCTCGCCGCGCTGTCCGCCCTGTCCGCTCTCGTCATGGCCTTGCTCGTCCTTCGCGGGGCCACTGAAGGTCGCGTCCTCTACCTCGACGTCGCCCTCGTATACGATATCTTCGGCTTCCTCGGCGTCCTCGCCGTGGCGAGCTTCATCCGCGATCGGAAATCGGAGGATGATCGAACATGACCGGCGTCGTTTCCGCCGTTCGGGAGATCGCCGCGGTCGCACTCTGCGCCGTCGCCTGCGTTTTCGCCCTTGCCGGTACCGCGGGCCTCTTTCGCTTTCCCGATCCGTATACCCGGCTCCAAGCCTCGTCGCTGGCGGGTACCACGGCTCCGTTCTCCGTCTTACTCGCCGCCCTCGCGTACGCGCCCGATGCCGCGACCGCCTCGCGCGTCATCCTTATCCTGTGTTTCTTCTTCGTATCCTCGCCGACCACCACGCACATAATCGCGCGCTACGCGTGGAAGTCGGGTATCGATCCGTGGGCACCGTCGAAAGGTAAGGGACCTTCCGATCCCGACCCCGAAGCGGCGAGCGCGGCGGAGGGCGAAAGCTAATGATGGTCTTGTTGCTCGTCCTCATCTTCGCCGGGTCGGCGTACGCTCTCTTTTCCCGGGACCTGCTTCATGGGGCCATCGCCCTCTCCGCTACCAGCGCGCTATCGGCGTTGGCGTTCTATCTCATGCATGCCCCCGACGTCGCGATCACTGAGGCGGCGGTAGGCGCGGGAATCTCGACGGTCATTTTCGTCTGGGCCATCCGGGTGACCGACCGGAGGGACGAGGGATGAGAGGGACGACGATCGCCGCCCTTTTCGCCACCGCCCTCGCCGCGGCCGTGGTT
>JAEWSV010000201.1 GCA_023398155.1 Spirochaetota bacterium | reverse complement strand
GTTCAGAACGGCGCGTACGTCGAACTGAAGTAAGACGTCGATTCGCGGAACTAAAAATCCTTTTGGCCGTTTCGGTTGACGTACGACCGGAACGGCTCATTTTTTTGGAAAAGTATGATATAGATATAAATCCACTTTTTCCGTCAAGAACCGGACGGCGACGCAGGGGAGAAGGATTTGCAGCATGGACTATTTTCTTAAGCTTTTCTTGAGCGGGACGGCGAAGGGTTCGATCTACGCCATGATCGCCCTCGGGTACACGATGGTGTACGGAATCGTTCAGCTCATCAACTTCGCGCACGGCGAGGTGTACATGATCGGCGGCTTCACCGCCCTGATCGTCGGCGGGTTCCTCTTTTCGGCGGGCCTCCCGGTTCCTCTCGTGTTGCTTCTTTCCGTCGTCGCTGCGGTAATTTTTTCTTCCGCGTACGGCTTCACGATCGAGCGCTTGGCGTACAAACCGCTGCGGAACAAGCCGCGGCTGTCCGCTCTCATCAGCGCTATCGGCATCTCCATGATCCTACAGAACTTCGTGCTGTTGGTCCAAACGGAGAAATATTTGCCGTTTCCGTCGTACTTGCCGGAATTCGCCTTCCTGAAGCCAGTTCGCGAGTATATCAATTCGACCCAGTTCATCATCCTGATATCAACCGCGATCATCATGATCCTGCTCACCTTCCTGATCAAGTTCACGCGGATAGGAAAGGCCATGCGCGCGACCGCGCAGGACAAGGATATGGCGCAGCTCGTCGGCGTAAACGTCAACCAGGTCATTTCCGTAACCTTCGTCATCGGTTCGGCGCTCGCCGCGATCGGCGGCGTGCTCATCTGTTCTTATATGGGACAGATCAATTACTACATCGGCTTCGTCGCGGGTATCAAAGCGTTCGTCGCGGCGGTGCTCGGCGGGATCGGCTCTATCCCCGGCGCGGTGCTCGGCAGCTTCATCCTAGGCTGGACCGAAAGCCTCGGTACCGGCTACATCTCCAGCGATTACGAGGACGCGTTCGCCTTCGTTATCCTCATTCTCATTCTTATCGTAAAACCCGACGGGGTTCTCGGCAAGAACCAGAAACAGAAGGTGTAGTACGATGGATCGTAAAGCCCTCAAATCCGAATTGACGCAAGCCCTCGTTCAGGCCATCTGGTTCGTCGTGCTTCTCTTCCCCATGATGGTGATGAAAGTATCGGTTTCTAGCGGCAAGGCGTCCGTCCAATTCCGTTGGGCGTACCTGCCCGTGGTGGCCGTCGCCTCTTTCATCCTGTCCTTCGTATGGAACCGGGCGCTCGAATGGAACGAGACGCGCGGGGACAAGACGGCGAAGCCTACGCTTTTCTCCAAGGCGAAGGCGCGTCTCGGTGCGTACCTGGAAAATAAGCTCGCCAGGAGGTCGCTGCTCGTCGCCTTCGCGCTGCTGGTCGCGGCGTACCCCTTCCTACTCGGCATGTACCATACGAACATCATGATCACGGCGCTCATCTACGTGATCTTGGCCCTCGGCCTCAACATCGTCGTCGGGCAGGGCGGGTTGCTCAACCTGGGTTATGCCGCTTTCTTCGCGGTCGGCGCCTACACGTACGGGCTCCTCTGGAAGTACGCGGGGCCCGCCTTCGCGGCCGCGGGCATCGAACCGGGCTGGCTCTTCTGGATCGCGCTTCCTTCCGCCGGCGTTCTCGCGGTCATCTGCGGCATCCTCCTGAGCCTTCCGGTATTGCGCCTGCGCGGCGACTACCTGGCTATCATCACCTTAGCCTTCGGCGAGATCCTCCGCATGGTGCTCCAGAATTCGGGAGACCTCACGGGCGGAGCCGCTGGCATCAGCCTGATTCCGCGGCCCTGGTTCTTCAACAGCAGGCTTCCGCCGAAGCCTGCGGCGACCTATATCTATTACATCGTCGTCGTGCTGGTCCTTCTCACCGTCTTCATCGTGCGTCGACTCGAGGATTCCCGCGTCGGCCGCGCCTTGGAAGCCATGCGGGAGGACGAGATCGCCTGCGAGGCGATGGGCATCAACTTGGTGAGAAATAAGCTGGCCACGTTCGCCCTCGGCGCGTTCTGGGCGGGAATCGCGGGCGTCGTGCTCGCTTCCCAGACTACCTACATCAACCCCGACAGTTTTACGCTGTGGGAATCGATCATGGTCCTCATGGCCGTCGTCATCGGCGGTACCGGCTCCATTCCCGGCGCGATACTCGGCGCCATGCTCCTCAAGCTTTTGCCCGAGTATTTCCGCCCTCTCGCTCAATACCGTATGCTGATCTACGGAATCGCCATGATCGTGATCATCATATTCAAGCCCGATGGACTCATTCCGAGGAACCGTAAAAAATTCACCTTCACGGAGACTTCCGGCGCCGCCGCTTCCGAGGTTAAGCCATGACAGAGAATAGGACCAAACTTCTTGAGATAGACGCCCTCTCCATGGTGTTCGGCGGCCTCCGCGCCATCGACCGCGTCTCCATGCACATCAATGAAGGCGAGATCGCGGCTCTCATCGGACCGAACGGCGCGGGTAAGACGACGATCTTTAACTGCATCACCGGCGTGTATAAGCCTACGGAAGGGACGATATCCATCCAGCGCTCCGGCCAGCAGATGGAGCGAATCGACGGCTTCAAGCCGCACGTCATCAACCACAAGGGACTCGCGCGGACCTTCCAGAACATCCGGCTGTTCAACAACATGAGCGTGTTGGAGAACGTCATGATCGGCCGCCACAACTCGCTCAAGGCCGGCATCCTGCATGCCATCATCCGCGATAAGCGGACGCGCGAAGAGGAGCAGCGTCTCTTGGAGGAGAGCTACGCAATCCTCAAGAAGATGCAGCTGGAGAAATTCGTCAACGAGATGGCGCGCAACCTTCCGTACGGCGCTCAGCGGCGCCTCGAGATCGCGCGTGCCCTCGCGACCGATCCCTTCCTCCTCCTCCTCGATGAGCCGGTGGCGGGCATGAACCCCCACGAAACCAAGGAACTCGAAGAGACCATCAACCTGATACGCGAGCAGGAGAAGGTGACTATCCTGCTCATCGAGCACGACATGAGCCTCGTGATGAACGTTTCCGAACGAATCTACGTGCTCGATTACGGTCAGCTCATCGCCGAGGGAACGCCGCTCGAAATCAAGAGCAATCCCGACGTGATCAAGGCGTATTTAGGAGAATAAGATGGCTTTGATGGAACTGAAGAATATTTGCACCTACTACGGGAACATCCAGGCCCTGAAAAACATCTCGCTCTCGGTCAACGAGGGCGAGATCGTTACGCTCATCGGCGCCAACGGCGCCGGCAAGACGACCACCCTCATGTCGATTTGCGGGATCACCCAGGTTCGTAGCGGAGAGATCTTGCTCGAGGGGAAAGACATCTCCCGCGAGCCGACCCACCGGATCGTGCAGATGGGCATCTCCCAGGTCCCCGAGGGGCGGCGTATATTTCCTCAGCTCACCGTCCTGGAAAACCTGGACATGGGCGCCTTCCTCCGGGACGACAAGGATGGGCTCAAGAAAGACCTCGACGAGGTTTTCTCGTTGTTCCCCCGTCTCGCGGAGCGGCGTAACCAGCCGGGCGGCACCCTGAGCGGCGGCGAACAACAGATGCTCGCCATTTCAAGGGCGCTCATGGCGCGGCCGCGCATCCTCCTGCTGGACGAACCTTCCCTCGGCCTCGCGCCGCTCATCGTCCAACACATCTTCGAGATCATCAAGAAAATCAACGAGGAACGCAAGACCACGATATTCCTCGTGGAGCAGAACGCGAACATGGCGCTCAAGATCGCCCACAAGGGCTACGTCCTCCAGAACGGCGTGATTAAGATGTCAGATAGCTCGGATCGCCTGCTCGCGAACGAGGAAGTCCGAAAGGCCTACCTCGGGCTTTGACTTGCGGTAGAGCCGGATCGGCCTTATAACGGAAGGGGGCGCGAGCGCGCCCGGGGCGCCGGTATCGCCGCGGCCGCGGCGTTTCCGGTTTTCCAACTTGAGAGGAGGTTCACCGTGAACGTCGGCCGTTGTATGACGAAGAATCCCGTAACCATTTCCCCCGATGTTTCCGTGCCCGATGCCCAGGCCCTCATGCGGCGCGAGAAGATCCATCGGCTCCCCGTACTCGATAAGGCGGGGAAGCTGCTCGGCATCGTCACCTCTTCCGACCTCAGCCACGCGTCGGCCTCCTCGGCGACTTCCTTGGATATCTACGAGCTCAATTACCTCATCTCCAAGCTCAAGGTCGAGACGGTGATGACCAAGAAGCCGATCTCGGTCACCGAGGACCTTCCCATCGAGGAAGCGGCGCGCACCATGGCGGACAACAACATCTCCGGATTGCCCGTCCTGCGCGGCGAGGTCCTCATCGGCATCATCACCGAATCCGACCTCTTCAAACTGTTCATCGAACTGTTCGGAGCTCGGCACGTGGGCGTGCGCCTCACGGTCCTGATGCCCGAAAAGAAGGGCGAACTCGCCGCGCTCGCCGGAGCCATCGCGAAGGCGGGCGGGAACATTCTCTCCCTCGCCACTTTCGAGGGGGAGGACCCGACGAATTCCTACTGCACCTTGAAGGTGGAGGAACTGAGCAGGCAAACGCTCGTGGACGCGGTGACGCCCTTCGTGGAGCGGGTGGTGGACGTCCGGGAGTCCTAATTCAGGGTCTGGATCGAGAGGACCGAGGGGATGCCGCGAAGGTTCTTGAGGACTTTCTTGAGGTCGTCGCGGTCTTCCAGTTCCATGGTGAAGAAGCCCGTGAGGCGGCTCGCCGCGTTCTCTTCTAGCCTTCCCTCGATGAGATGGCCCTGGTTCTTGCGGACCGCTCCTTCGATCTCCGAAAAGAGGTCCGACGAGCGCCGCGCCTCCACCCGGAAGCGTTTGACCAGGTGCGATTCGGCGTTTTCCCACTCCACGTCGATCTTCCGTTCGGCGAAATCCGGAATGTTCGCTACGTTGCGGCAGGTGCGGCGGTGCACGATGATGCCCCTCCCGCGCGAAACGTAGCCGATGATGGGATCTCCGGTCACCGGGGCGCAGCATTTGGCGAAGCGGATCATCATGTTCTGCTCGTCCTCAACGCGCACCTGGAGCACGCCGTGCTGGTTGACCGACCCGTGGAGCACGGTCTGGATCGGCTCGTCGGCCTTGGCCGCGGCCGTCTGGGCCGCGATCGCCGCGGCCTGCGCTTCCGCGCTAGCCTGGATCTGCGCCGCCTTCTTCTTGGCGACGATATTCTTCTCTATGATGAGGCTGTCGTCGTTCGCCTGGAGCCAGGCGCGGATCTTGCTCCGCGCCTTGGAAGTCCGTACCGCCCTGAGCCAATTGAGATGAGGACGCGCGTTCTGGGACGTGAGGATTTCCACGACCTGGGTGTTCTTGAGCTCCGAGGTGAGCGGGACGATGGCTCCGTCGGCCTTGGCGCCCGCGCAACGCTCGCCGATGGCCGAGTGGATGTGGTAGGCGAAATCGATGGGCGTCGATCCCGTGGGCAACTCGATGACCTTACCCTGCGGGGTGAACACGTAGATGGAATCCTTGAGCAGCTCGCGCTTGATGTCCTCAAGGAAAGTTCCCGAGGCATTAGCTGCTCCGTCGCCCTCCAGGCTCTTCCAATCCTTGAGGCGGTTGACGATCGAGAGGTCCTCGACCCGGACGAGCTCGTTCGTGCTTCCTTTCTTGTAGAGCCAGTGGCTCGCGACGCCGTATTCGGCGATCCGGTGCATCTCCCAGGTACGGATCTGGATCTCGATGAGCTTGCCGTCGAAACTCATGACGGTGGTGTGGAGGCTCCGGTAGCCGTTCGCCTTTGGCATGGCGACGTAATCCTTGAAACGCCCGTCGATGGGTTTCCAGAGGCGGTGGACCGTGCCGAGGAGGGTATAGCAGTCGTCGTCCTGATCGCAAAGGATACGGATACCGAGGAGGTCGAAGAGTTCGTCGGCGCCTTTGTTGCGCTTCCGCATCTTCTGGTAAATCGAATAGAAATGTTTGGCCCGCGAGCTCACCGTTATTCGGATGCCGACCGCGGCGGCCTCGCGGTAGATGGCTTCCTGGACCCGGTCCAGGAATTCGGCGCGTTCGCCCTTCTTTTGCGCGACGATCCCCTTGATCTGGTCGTAGGCGTCGCGGTTGAGGTGCTTGAGCGAGAGGTCTTCGAGTTCGTCCTTCATCCAGGAGATGCCGAGCCGGTCCGCGAGCGGCGCGTAGATGTCCAGGCATTCCTGCGCGATGGACTTTTGGCGGTCCGGCGGCAAGAACTGCAGGGTGCGCATGTTGTGGAGCTTATCGGCGAGCTTTATAAGGATGACCCGAATATCCTGGACCATGGCGAAGAGCATTTTCCGGATGCTTTCCGCCTCCGCGAGGGTCTTGTTCTTGGCTGATAGGTCGGCGATCTTGGTGACCCCGTCCACCATGAGCGCGACGTCGGTACCGAACCGGTTCGCGATGTCGTCGCGGCTCGCCGTCGTGTCCTCCAAGGAATCGTGCAGGAGGGCGGCCGCCACGGTGTCGGCGTCCAGTTTATTGTCGATGAGGATTTCGGCGACTCCGAGCGGATGCACGAGATAGGGCTCCCCC
>JAEWSV010000187.1 GCA_023398155.1 Spirochaetota bacterium | reverse complement strand
CGGGGAGCCGGGCCTGACCAACGCCCTCTACGACGCCGGTTTCACCATGAACAACGTGAACCCCGACTACGTCGTCGTCGGCGAGGGGCGGGGCTACAGCCTGGAGGCCCTGGACCGCGCCGTCAAGTTCGTTCGCGCGGGCGCCCGCCTCATCGGCACGAATCCTGACCTTTCCGGTCCCTCGGAGGACGGCATCGTCCCCGCCTGCGGCGCCCTGGTCGCCCCCATCGAACTCGCGGCCGGGACAAAAGCCTACTTCGTCGGCAAGCCGAATCCCCTCATGATGCGCCACGCGCTCAAGCGGCTCGGCGCCGCCCGCGAGGAGACCGCCATCGTCGGCGACCGCATGGACACCGACATCGTGGCCGGCGTGGAATCCGAGATAGAGACCGTGCTCGTGCTCTCGGGCGTCACCGCCCCCGTCGACATCGAACGCTTCGCCTACCGGCCGCGCCACGTGCTGGAGGGCGTCTTCGAGATCCCCGTATGAGCGGCGACCGCGGCGGCGGCTCCGCCGACGACGTCCCGGCCGCCCGGCCGCGGGCGGGAAGCCCCCTGGTCATCCTCTCCTGGGCGCAGAGCGCCGACGGCCGCATCGCGACCCGGACCGGCGAATCGAAGTACCTGTCCTCCCCCGAATCTCTCGACATCCAGCAGGAACTCCGCCGCGACTGCGACGCCGTCCTCGTGGGCCTGGGAACGGTCCTGGCCGACGACCCGAAGCTTCTTTGCCGGCTGCCGCCAGAGCGGAACCCCGGCGGCAGGCAGCCGCTCCGCGTGGTCCTCGATTCCCGCTTCGCCCTTCCCCTGGACTCCTTCCTGGTCCGCACAGCCGCCGAGCGCCCCGTGATCGCGATCGGCGCAGCTGGAGCCGTAGGCGCCTCCGGCGCAGGAAGCCCCGCAGGCGCCGACGACGCCGGCACCGAAGGAGCGGCCGCCCGCGCGGAGGCTCTCGAAACGCGCGGCGTACGGACGTTGCGCGTACGCGCCGGAGGCGATCCCGCAGCTCCGAAGCTCGACCTGTCCGAGGCGCTCGCCGCCTTGCTCGATCTTGGCGTGCGCACCCTCTTCGTGGAAGGAGGCGCGGCCGTCCTCACTTCCTTCCTGAAAGAAGACCTGGTCGACCGCGTCATCCTGGACATCGCGCCTCGCTTCATCGGCACGGGCCGCGACGCCGTGGGGAATCTCGGCGTGGAACGCTTGGCCGAGGCGCGCGGCTTCCGGAACGTCGGCGTGGAGCTCCGCGGCGGAAACGTCGTCTGGACCATGGAGCGCCCATAGGCGCTCGTCCGGAGCTACACGATGTCCTCCAACGCTTCGTCGCGCGTCTCGCGCGGGAGTAGGAACGCCCCGAGTCCGCCGGATAGGTATGCGCACGCGAAGATCGCGAGCGGTCCGACCATCGATCCGTTTCCGCCGGAAGCGCCCGCGGCCAGGACTCCGACGGAAGGAGCCACGATACCCGCGATCCGCGTCATGCCGCTCGCCGCTCCGATGCCCGTCGTCCTGATCGGCGTCGGGTAGGCTTCCGGAGTATAGGCGTAGAGGGCGCCCCAGGCTCCCAGGGCGAAGAACGAGAGGACGGCCGCCGCCAAGGCCACCGAAACGGGCGAAGCAGCGAACGCGAAGGCCAGGGCGCCGAGGCCGCTGAGCGCCATGTAGACGCCCAGGGTGGCCCTGCGGCCCCAGCGCTCCACGAGGAAGGCCGCCGAGAAATAGCCGGGAAGCTGGGCGAGGGCCATGAGGAAGGCGTAGGGGTACACCGCGGGAAGGGGGACCCCCTTCGACCTGAGCCAACTCGGAAGCCAGGTGAAGGCGCCGTAGTAGCCGACCGAGATCGTAAACCAGATGAGCCAGAGCAGGACGGTCGTTCGCCGGAGCCGCGGAGCGAAGAGATCGACCGCGCGGCCCGGGGCGGCCTCGGACGGAGCTTCCAGCTCCGCGTCGTCCAGACTGCGGCCGTTCACCGCGGCTACCCTGGCCAGCACGGCGCGGGCTTCCGCCCGCTTCCCCGCGGCGAGGAGGAAACGCGGGGACTCGGGAACCCGGCCGCGTACGAAGAAGAGCAGCACGCCGGGTACGGCCGAAACCGCGAAGAGGGCACGCCACCCCAACCGCGGCACGAGCAGCCACGCGAGGGCCGCGGCGACGATGGTCCCGAGAGCCCAGAAGGACTCCAGGAGCACGAGCCGCCGGCCGCGGCCGCTCGCGCTCACGTATTCGGAGAACATGCCGTAGTCCACGGGCAGCGTGCCGCCGACGCCGAACCCGGTGAGGGTCCGCAGCAGCAGGAAGACGGTGAAGGACGGGGCGAAGGCGGAGGCGAGGCCGAAGACGGAATCCACCGCGATGGTGGCGACGAAGGCGCCCTTCCTGCCGAGCCGATCCGCGAGGCGCCCCCAGAAGAGGGCGCCGACGAACATGCCGACGAATATCGCGGTGGCGAGGAGCCCTTTCTCCGCCGCGCCGAGCGACCATTCGGCGCTCATCGAGGGCAGGGCGAACGAGACGAGCATGACCTCCATGGCGTCCGCGGCCCAACCGAGGCCGCAGATCCAAAGGAGCCGACGCTGGAAACGGCCGTAACCGACCTGTTCCAGCGCTCGATCGTAGGAGACGAGACGCATGGCGTACCCCTGTGAAAGAACGATTTCCCCGTGCAATCGCGTCGAAAACGCCGTAGCTTCTTCGCGGTCGCGCCGGGCGGGGCCGGCGTCGCATGGCCAACCTAGCGCGGGTCGGAGGCAGCCATCAAGTCGGGAATAAAGAAAAGGAACCGGCTATCCCGCGCGAATCGATCCGCACGCGAATCGATTCCTGAGCGGATCGTCGGGACGGCGCCGCCGGACTCGGCGCTCACTTCGCGAGGGCGCGGATCTCGTCCAATTCGGCCTGCGTCGTGATTCCCTCCGCGATCATGGCATCGTAGACCGGGTAGACCTTTTCGATGAAGGCTTCCCGCTGGAGGGGGGTGAGTTCGATGATCTGCATCGCGTTCTTGAGCGCCGCGTAGGCCTCGGCGTTCTGGATCTTCACGAGCCGGTTATTGTACCGCATCGATTCCACCGCGCATTCCTTGAGGACCCTCTGGTGCTCGGCAGAAAGCGCCCGGAACCACGCGGGATTGACGACGAAGGGATCGGGATGGAACTGGTAGTTCATCACGGTGAGGTACTTCTGAACCTCATGGAAGCGCATCGCCCGGATGTTGATGAAGGGATTCTCCTCGCCGTCGGCGGCGCCCGACTTGAGCGCCGCGTAGGTATCGCCGTAGGAGACCACCACGGGGAGCGCGCCGAAAGCCTCCAGCGTCTTGCCGATGGTCTTGACGCCCGGCGTGCGCATCCTGAGGCCCGTGAAGTCGCTCGGCCTGACGATGGGCCGCACGTCGTTCGTGAACTGGCGGAACCCGCCCGCGTCGCCCGTGGTGAGGATGAGGAGGCCGCCCGCCTCCGCCGACGCGGCGATGCGGTCCCCGATGGGGCCCATGGTCACTTTCTCTATCCCGTCCAAACTGTCGAAGAGGAAGGGCATGGTGTAGACGAGGAGGCGCGGGGAAACGCGCTCGAACAAGCCGCAGCGGGTACCCTGGAGCGGACCGAGTTTGGTCGCGTCCAGCATCGACTCCTCATCCCCGAGTTGGCCCGCGGGATAGATATCCACGACGATCTGGCCGCCCGTACGGCGTTCCACGAGTTCCTTGAACTTGAGGAGGGAATCGTGGCGAGGGTGCGTCACCGGCTGCGCGTGGCCGATCTTCATCACGATCGGCCGGGCCGCCGCGGGGACCGCCGCGTCCCGTACGCCCAACGCGGCGACGGAAGCCGCCGCCGAAACGCACGCGAGCCAGAGCGCCATCCGCTTCATCATCTCCCGGAGCCTCCCGCCTTTATCTTGATCCTTCGGCCCGGACTACCGCTACGGTCTCCTCCATCGCCTTCCCGATCGATTTATGGAAGTGCCACATATCGTTCCCCATGATGAGCATGTTCGCGCCCATGGAAATCAGTTCCCGAGCATATTCGGGAGTCGGCGGTACGCAGGGAGCCATGACCCCGATGCCGCGCGGCGAGGCGAGTTCCACCAGGCGTTTAAAGGCGTACGCTACCTTAGGATCGTCCATCTTGTAGCGTATGGGCACGCCGATGGAGAGCGCGTAGTCCAGGGGGCCGAAGTTGACCGCGTCCACGCAGGGGCTCGCCATGATCTCTTCAATATTGTCGGTGAACTCGAAATCTTCGTCCATGGGAATGACCATAGTTTCCGCGTTCTGCTTGGCGATATAGGCCTCCCAGTTAAAACCGGGGCCGCCGAAGGAGGCGGCGCGTACGAGGGGAGAAACGCCCGCGCGGAGGGCCGCCATGATGAGCTTCTCCATACCGAACGGAGCGTCCAGCGGCGTGTGCTCCAGGTCCAGGAATACGAAATCGTAGCCGTGGTTCCCGACCGCTTCCACCGCGCAGGCTGCGCCGGTGAATATGGCGATTCCGAAGACCGGACCGGTCCTCATCTTTTCTTTCAGGTTCATGGATCCCCCTACCCTATTTCATCAGGATCGATGGCAGCCAAAGGCTGAGTTCGGGGATGAAGGTCACCAGGAGCAAGACGATCACGTTGCAGACCAGGAAGGGTATGGCGGCGATGAAGATGTCGATGATCGGCATCTTGGCGATCTTGTTGCCCGCGTTGAGGCACATACCGAGGGGCGGCGTCACGAGGCCTATGGCCGTACCGACGATCATGATAACGCCGAACTGGACCGCTTCCACCCCGAAGTACTTAGCCACCGGCAGCATGATGGGAGTGATGAGCAGGAGGGCCGGCGTCACGTCCAAAAAAGTGCCCACGAAGAGGATGAGGAGGTCCAGGAGAAGGAGTACCCAGAAACGGTGAATGTTGAGCGATAAGAAGAAACCGGCGATCAGGTCCGGTACCTTCTCCATCGCCATGACCCAGCCGAAGATCATGGAGAAGCCGATGATGATCATGACCGACGCGGAAGCCGCGGTCGTCTTGCGGAGGATCTCCGGCAGATCCCGGAGCTTGAGCTCCTTGAAGACGAAAAAGCCTACGAGCAGGGAGTAGAGGACCGCGACCCCCGCGGATTCGCTCGCGGTGGCCACGCCGAAGACGATGCTCCCGATGATGATGAGGGGCATGACGAGGGCGAGGAAGCCTTCCTTGCCTTCATGGAGGAAGCTGCGCGCGGGCTTGTCCGCCTGTTCCAGCAGGTGGAGGTTCTTGGAGCGCTTGTAGATCTGCACCGCGATGACCTGCAGGACGCCGATGAGGAGGCCCGGTATGAGCCCGCCGAGGAAGAGCTTCCCGATGGAAGCGCCGGAGACCATGGCGTAGGTCACCATCGGCACGCTCGGCGGAATGATCATGCCCATAGTGGACGACGCGACTGTCACCCCCGTGGCGTAGGCCTTGGGAAAACCCTTCTTCTCCATGGCGGGAATGAGGATGGACCCGAGGGCGGACGTATCGGCGACGGAGGAACCCGAGATCCCCCCGAAGATCATGCTCGCCACGACGTTCACCTCCCCCAGGCCGCCCTTGATGGGCCGCACCACGTGGAGGCTGAAATCGATGATGCGCTTGGTGATGCCGCCCCGGTTCATGAGGTCCCCCGCCAGGATGAAGAGCGGCAAGGCGATCATCATGATGGAGTCGGCGCCGGCGAAGATGCGCTGGGGCACCATGGCGAGGAAAGAGGGGTTCGTAAACAGAAGGTACACGATGCTGGAGACGCCGAGGCCCACGTAGATGGGGACGCCGATCAACGAGGCGAGGCAGAAGGAGAGGAACAGTATAAGCATGCTCATAGTGAGGCCTCGCTACCGAACAGGATGCGTCCGCGGCGGTACGCCTTGCCGACCTCCACGAGGCCGGTGAGGACGCAGCAGATGGGCAGGAGGGAATAGAGCCACTTGAAGGGTATCTCGAGCCCCGGCGTACGGAGTTCGCCGGAGACCGCTATCCAGGCGAGGGAAAAGCGGAACACGAGGACCATGACCGCTATCACGATGAGGGAGACGAAGAAGCGAAGGGCCGCCGCTGCTCGTTTCGGCAGGATGCCGAAAAGGAGGTCGATCTCGATATGCTCGTCGTCCGCCGCGACCATCGCCGAGCCGAGGAAGGTAGTGGCGATGAAGAGGACCGTGATGAGTTCCTCGGACCAGACGGTGGTGAGCGAGAATACGTAGCGGAAAAATACCGATAGGATGACGACCAGGGCCATGAGGCCCATGAGGGCCGCGCAGAGCGCGCGGTAGAGCCGGCCAACGGCCCCGAAGATATTCCGGTTCATGCGTAAAGCTCCTCGCTGCGTCATTGGCTCAGCGGACGGCGGCAGGGGCGCGCGGCCATCCGCGCCGCGCACCAGCCTCCTTACTTGGCTACCGCCTTGATCTCGTCCAGCTCCGCCTGGGTCGTGACGCCCTCGGCGATGAATTGCGCGTACACCGTCTGCGCC
>JAEWSV010000167.1 GCA_023398155.1 Spirochaetota bacterium | reverse complement strand
TCGATTGCGTCGCTCGTATTCGCGGCCGGACTCGTCGCGGCCGCGGGGCAACAGGCTCCCGAAGCCAAGGACGCTGCCCCCGCAGCGAAAAGCGGCGTCGCGCTCCAATATCCCTGGCAGGATCCCGTATCGGACGATCCTGACGGCCTGCTCCCCGGCGTAGATCCTACGAAGGTGAAAGGGAACGTTGTCACCGCGGGTTCGTCCACGGTATTTCCGCTCTCCGAGGCGATAGCCGGCCGCTTCAGGAAGGAAGGCTACGCCGATACCATTTCCATCGACAGCATCGGCTCCGGGGCCGGCTTCGAGCGCTTCGGGAAGACCGGCGAGACCGACATTTCCAACGCGTCGGTGGCCATCAGCCCGGCCCAGACGGAATCCGCCAAAGCGATCGGCCGTACGCCGATAGAATTCCGCGTGGGGACCGACGCGCTGGCCGTCAGCGTAAGCTCCGCCAACTCCTTCGCGACCGATGTCACCCAAGCCGAACTCGCGAAGCTCTTCTCCACGGCTACGCTCTGGTCCGATGTCCGCGCCGAGTGGCCGCAGAAGGAAGTCCTTCGCTTCAGCCCCGGCACCGATTCAGGAACCTTCTCCTACTTCGTGGAGCACATCTTCAAGAAGAAGAAGGAACCTCTCCTCGGCGCTAAGAACCTCCAGCTCTCCGAGGATGATCACGTCCTCGTCCAGGGTATCGAGGGAAGCCCCTACGCCATCGGCTACTTCGGCTTCGCCTACTACCTTGAAAACAAGGCGAAACTCAAAGTCCTGAAGGTGGACGGCGTGGAGCCGAGCCAGGCTACCGTCGACGCGGGTACTTATCCGCTCGCCCGACCGCTCTTCCTCTACTCGGACGCGAAGATCATGAAAGACAAGCCGCAGGTCGCGGCCTTCCTCGCCTACTACCTGACCTACGTGAACGAGGAGATCAAGCGCGTGGGGTACTTCCCGGCTAACCCGGCCGCCCTCAAGCAGGCCAAGCAGAACTGGCTCGACGCGATGAAGTGACGGTACGGAAGCCTTCCGAGAAGCCCGGCGGGCAACCCGGAAGGCGCAACCGTGTACACGAGAACCCTTTTCAGCAACAGGATGTCCGATGTCAGACGTAAAACCTACTGGTAAGCTCGTGAGCCTCGCGCGGAAAGCGCGGCCGGCCGAAAGCCTGATCCAGGGCTTCCTCCTCTTCTGCGCCGCCGTTTCCGTGGTAACCACAACCCTCATCGTCTTCACCTTAGGCAAGGAGGCGTGGGGGTTCTTCCGGGAGGTGAACGTCTTTCCTTTCCTGACGGGAATCGAATGGCAGCCGACCATCGGACGTTTCGGCATCCTCCCGCTCCTCAACGCCACCCTCATGACGAGCCTCATCGCCATGGCGATAGCCCTGCCCGTCGGCCTCTCGGTGGCGATATACCTCAGCGAGTACGCCGCCGATCGAGTCCGCGAAACGCTCAAACCCGTCCTTGAAGTGCTCGCCGGCGTCCCGACGGTCGTCTACGGCTATTTCGCGCTCACCGCGATCACGCCCTTCCTCCGCTCCGTGTTCGGCGCTGACCGGGTGGAGATCTACAACACCGCGAGCGCGGGCCTCGTGATGGGCGTGCTCATCCTTCCGCTCGTCGCCTCCATGTGCGAGGACGCGCTCGGCTCGGTCCCTAATTCGCTCCGGGAGGCGGCTTACGCCATGGGCGCCACCAAGCTCGAGGTCGCCATACAGATCGTCGTCCCCGCGGCCTTCTCCGGCATAGCGGCGACCACGATCATGGGACTCTCGCGCGCGGTCGGCGAGACCATGATCGTCGCGCTCGCCTCGGGGGCGGGGTCCAACCTGACGGCGAACCCCTTCCGCGCGGCGGAGACCATGACCGGGCACATCGTTCGCATCTCGGGCGGAGACCTCTCGTATGATTCCATCGATTACACGAGCCTCTTCGCCATCGCGCTCCTGCTCTTCTTCATCACGCTCGCGCTCAACATCCTGAGCCGCCGCATCATCGAACGTTTCCGGGAGGTCTACGAATGAAGAACCTCACCGCTCCCGGACGACCGGGCTTGGAAACCGACGCGGATTTCGCAGCCAATTTGGACGTGCGAAAGAACCGCGGCAAGCGGCGCCTGGCGCTCTTCATGGCCGCCACCGTCTTCGCCGTGATCTCCTTGGTAACGCTCATAGCGAGCATCGTGAACGATGCCTTCGGCTACGTCCTCCTCGTGGATACGGTGAGCCCGGCCGCCCTCTCCCGCGACGGAGTCGCCCTCGAAGAACTGGATGAGGCGACGCTTGTAGAAATTCTCCGCGAGCACGTCTCGCGGCGCTATTTCATGAAGCTGGAGGCCGATGCGCCCCTGGCCGACCGGTCGCAGGACGATCACCTCGACCTCGTTATGGCGGAAGTCGTCGCGAGCGAAGTGGAAAAGACTTGGCCGCTCGCCGAAAGCGTATTCCGCGCTCCGGCCATCCGCTCTTGGGTCGCCGAGAACGCTCCGGAGGGACGGCTCGAATTCAGGGCCTGGCTGAACCCTTCATTCCTTAAAAAATCCCAAGCTCCGCGAGCGGTGGACGCCGGCGTACGCGGAGCCTTGCTGGGGTCCTTCCTCACGATACTTATAACCCTCGTCTTCGCCTTCCCGATCGGGATAGGGGCTGCGGTGTACCTGGAAGAATACGCGCGGCCCAATCGCCTCAACCGGTTCATCCAGACGAACATCTACAACCTCGCCGGCGTCCCTTCGATCATCTACGGGATGCTCGGCCTCACCATCTTCGTGCGGTTCATGGAACCGCTCACTTCTGGGGCCCTTTTCGGCGCCGTGGCCGATCCGACGACGGCGAACGGGCGGACCGTCTTTTCCGCGGGCCTCACCCTCGCCCTCCTCATCCTGCCGGTGATCATCATCAACGCGCAGGAAGCGCTCAAGGCGGTGCCGGCGACGCTCCGGTATTCGAGCTACGCGGTCGGAGCCACGAAATGGCAGACGATACTCCACCACGTGCTCCCGGCGAGCATGGACCGCATACTCACGGGCACGGTGCTCGCCGTCTCCCGCGCGGTCGGCGAGACGGCGCCCCTGGTCGTCGTGGGAGCCTCCGCCTTCCTGACTAAGGACCCTTCAGGCATCTTTTCCAAATTCACGACGCTGCCGATACAGATCTACCAGTGGGCGGCGCGTCCCCAGCAGGAATACCGGAACGCCGCGGCGGCGGCCATCCTCGTGCTCCTCGCCCTGCTCCTCACCCTCAACGCGTCCGCGATCGTGCTGCGGAACCGATTCCGAAAGAACAAGAGGCTCGGATGACCATGAAAAGCGACGAATCCCGGCTATCCTTCAATCCCGTCGCCGAGACGGCCGACGCACTGGAATTCCGCGGCGTGAACATCTTCTACGGCGATTTCCGCGCGGTGAAAGACCTATCCATGACCTTCGAGAAAAAAAAGGTCACTGCGATCATCGGCCCTTCGGGTTGCGGGAAGAGTACCGCGCTCCGCGCGATCAACCGCATGAACGAGCTCCTCCCGGGCGCCCGTATGGAAGGCGAGATCCTGTTCCACGACATCAACATCTACGACGCGAACGTGGACGCGGCGGAGGTGCGCAGGAGAATCGGCATGGTATTCCAGAAGCCGAATCCCTTCGCCAAGACGATCTACGAAAACGTGGCCTGGGGAGCGCGCATCAACGGTTACATCGGTAATATGGACGAGCTCGTCGAATCGAGCCTCAGGGCGGTCTACCTATGGGACGAGGTCAAGGATACGCTCAAGAAGAGCGCTCTCGCCCTCTCCGGCGGCCAACAGCAGCGCCTATGCATCGCGCGCGCGGTGGCGGTGAAGCCGGAAATCCTGCTCATGGACGAACCGACGAGCGCCCTGGATCCCCTGTCGACGAGCCGCATCGAAGATTTGCTCGAGGAACTCAAGCGGAACTATACGATCATCATCGTGACCCACAACATGCAACAGGCCGGCCGCGTCTCCGACTATACGGCCTTCCTCCTCTCAGGCGACCTCGTGGAATACGCGCCGACAAAGGATCTCTTCTTCAACCCGCGGGACAAACGCACCGAGAATTACATTTCCGGCAGATTCGGCTGAGGCCGAGGGCCGATGACGAATCTGAAGATTCGGCTGAGGCCGAGGGGGTCTTTCACGGGCCCGTCTTGGGGCACGGGTCGAAGCGGAGCGTGAAACACGCGCCGGGCGCGGAAGAGGCGAAGAGTTCGCCGCCGAGCTGGCGCCGCAGGGCATGAACGATGGTGAGGCCTACGCCGGAAGCCGTCTCAAGGCTAAAGCCGGGCGGTAAGCCGACGCCGTCGTCCCGCACCGTGAGGACCGCGGAGGCCTCTTCCCGATGGAGGGACAGGGTAACTTGCCCCGGCCGCCCTCCGGGGAAGGCGTGCTTGAGCGCGTCGGTGATGAGTTCGTTCACGATGAGGCCGAGGGAGACGGCGCGCTTGGTGCTCATATCCATCGGCTCGAGCTCGCATACCAAATCGATCCCCCGCATTTCGGCCCCATAGCTGTCGAAGAGGTCCTGCGCGACCCGGCTCAGGTATTCGTCCAGGCTGACGGTCTCCAGCTTGGAAGAAAGATCCAGCTTGCGGTAGATCAGCGAAAGGACCTTGATCCGGCTCCTGAGTTTGGTGAGCACTTCTTTAGCCGCCGAATCGGCCATCCTCCCCGCCTCGATGGAGATGAGGCTCTGCATCTGGGCGAAGCTGTTCATGGTCCGGTGCTGGAGTTCGCCGAGGAGAAAGGTTTTGGCGGCCAGGGCCTCCTTGAGCGCGGCCTCGCTCCGCTTGAGGGAACTGATATGGGCGACGGTGCGGGCGAACAAGGCGAGGATTTCACCGTCCTCGTCCTCTATCCCGCGGGCGCTCAGGAGATTGTCCGCCACGATCTCTCCGACGATTTTGGTGCCGTCCCAGAGCGGCGCGATGACCTTGTCGCTCCGGCCGACGGGGTTGAGTTTCTCGCCGAAAACCACGTCGCCCTGTACGACGACGAAGGGCAAGGAGCCGTCATAAAGGGCCGAGGGATGATCCTTCGTGTAGCGGGGAAGACGGATGCCGTGTTCGTCGCGCGGATGTCCCTCCTCGTCCGTACCCCAGGCTCCAAGGACGAAATTGCCGTCATCGGGGTCCAGGAACCAGATACCGACGCGATCGAACCCGAGGCGCGAAACGCAGAGCTCTACGGCGCGGCGGCAGAGCGCGCTCTCGTCCGAAGCGCGGGAAAGCTCCATGGAGATATCGTGAAGCGCGCGGAGCCGCGCGTCGATGGGCGCGCGGACCGAATGATCGACGTGAAGGGGAAAAGCCATGAAAAAAGTATAGATTCAGGCATGCGAAGGGTCAACCTGGAGGGCGCGAGAAGAGGTATACCGGGGCCGGAGGCCTCCGCGGCGAAGAATGAGTCCGCATTTCCGTCGCCGTCCCGGGGATACCGGCTCGATCTACGAGGATCCGCCCGGCCCGCCCGCAGCGGCGGCCTTGAAAGCGGCCCAGAGGGCGTCGTCCAGCGGCGGCTCGGCGACGACCTGGATGAACGAGGACGGCCGCGCGAAATCGCTGAAGGCGAGCGAGCGCGCGTGCAGGCGAATGCCGCCGCCCTTTTCGCTGCGCCTGGCGCCGTATTTAAGATCGCCCTTGATGCGGAGCCCCGCCGCCGCGAGCTGCGCGCGGATCTGATGGTGGCGGCCCGTGATGAGCTCAACTTCAACGAAGAGGTAGCGGTCGCCGCGGCCGACGACGCGATACCGCAGGACCGCCTTCTTGCGGTCCGTCGCTTCCTCGTCGTGGACGTGGCTCTTGTTCGTCTGCGGATCGACGGAGAGCCAATGGACGAGCTCGACCGTCTTACCCTCCTCCGGGATCCCCGCGGCTTGGCCTTCCTGCGGCGCCTCGACGATGGCCCAGTACGTCTTACGGGCGCGGCCCTCGGCGAATAACGTGTTGAGGTAGGCCAAGGCCTGCGGATTCCGCGCGAAGAGCGCGCAGCCCGAGACCGGTACGTCGAGCCGGTGCACGGCCGTAGGAGGAAAATCCTTCCCTGCGGCATTCTTGCTCACGCCGAGCGCGCGGGCGAGCAAAGCGCCCAAATCGACGACTCCGCCCTTCGCGCCTTCCATAGCCTCGCCGATCCGCTTGTCCACCACGACGCAGTTCTCATCCTCGTGGAGCATGCGCGATTTATCGAATTGGTCGTTCATTCCAGCCCCCGTTCCCGTACGTATCGTTCTGTCTCGGCGCGGAATCGCGCCACCGTCTCGGCGACGGTACCCGTATCAGTATTATCCGGTCCTGCGTCCCCGTCCGCCGCGTCCTCTACTCCCACGCAGAGTCCGTACCGGAATTTGGCCGCGATGATCCGCCGCGCGGCATCGCGGAGCCGTTCGGCCGGAAGCCTGCCGTCCGCCACCGCGGCAACGAGCGCGTCCCTGACCGCGAGGAGGTCTTGCGGCCAGGTCATGATGAGGTCCGCGCCGGCGGCTACCGCTTCCACGGCGGCCCGGGAGGGCGTTCGGCCCGTACCCGCGACCGCGCCCATACGCAGGTCGTCGGTCACCACGAAGCCTCCGAAAGCGAGATCGCCCTTGAGCCAGCCGGCCACCACCGCGGGCGAAAGGCTTCCCGGCCGCTCGGGATCCAAGGCCGCTACGACCGCGTGGGAAACCATGACCGCCGCAGGCCGCGCAGAGGAGAAAACGCTTCTGAAGGGCGCTGCCATCCGGCCCAGGCCTTCCGTATCCAGCGCGATCACCGGAGAAGCGCGGTGGGGATCGCCCTCGGCGTTACCGGGAAAATGCTTGACTGCGCAGGCGACTCCGGCCTTGTCCATGCCCTCCACGAACGCTCCTGCCGCGGCGGCGACGAGATGTCCGTCGCTTCCGTACGACCGATC